>SLOW01000055.1 GCA_007132315.1 Opitutales bacterium | reverse complement strand
GACAAGAAAACGCCGGAAAACCGCGAACGTTCGACGGATCAGGCGTCTCGAAATGCCAGGAGCCGATCGACGTACTTGCCGAGCATGTCGAACTCGACGTTGACGCTATCGCCGACCGCCTTGTTCGATAAATTGGTCACCTCCATGGTGTGAGGAATAAGCCAGACGGCCAAGCCGCCGGCATCGACGTCGGCCACGGTGAGGGAAATCCCGTCGATAGCCACGCTACCCTTGTAAATCAGGTATTTTCCGAAGGCTTCGGGCACCTCGACGTAAAGGTAAACGTCATCCCCCCGCTTCTCCAGTTTCCCGATCCGGCCGCGGCAATCGATGTGGCCGGTGACAAAGTGACCGCCGATCGTACCGTTGAAGCGCAGACTCCGTTCCAGATTGACGAATCCGCCGGCCTCGAGTTCGGCGAAATTGGTCAGGCGCACTGTTTCCTCCAGCAGTTCAAACCCGAGTCGCTCCGGACTCACGGAAACAACCGTCAGGCAGCATCCGTTCACTGCGATGCTATCGCCGACCGCGACCCCTTCGGTCGCCGCGTTCGCGGCAACCCTAAGATCCCAGGCGCGATCGCCCTTCGCGAATTCGACCACCCGCCCCTTCTCTTCGACAATCCCCGTAAACATGATTGGTATGAATAAATTGACGCCCCCCGGGGTTTCTTCAAGCTACGTTTTTTCAACACCGGAAAGCAGCACACCGATGGCCACGAATTGCACAGATTACGAACCCTCCCGGATCGAAGCCCACTGGCGGGAATACTGGGACA
The DNA here is from genome assembly GCA_007132315.1 of Opitutales bacterium. GTDB lineage: Bacteria > Verrucomicrobiota > Verrucomicrobiia > Opitutales > T3Sed10-336 > SLOW01. The sequence goes on along the minus strand of SLOW01000055.1, from coordinate 3,823 downwards.
GGAACGGAACGTTCCGCGCGCCTGATAACTCCGATAAGCCGAAGTACTACGTGCTAGACATGTTCCCGTACCCCTCGGGCGCCGGTCTGCACATCGGGCATCCGGAAGGGTACACTGCTTCGGATATCCTCTCGCGCTACAAACGCGGGCGCGGGTTCAACGTGCTCCATCCGATGGGCTGGGACGCGTTCGGGCTGCCGACCGAACAGTACGCGATCAAGACCGGAACACACCCCTCCGAAACTAACGCCCGAAACATCGTGAATTTCCGCGCCCAGATCAAACGGCTGGGCTTCTCCTACGACTGGAGTCGCGAAATCGACACCACCGATCCCGGCTACTACCGCTGGACGCAGTGGATCTTTCTCCAATTGTTCAAACGTGGTCTCGCCTACGTCGATGAACGCCCGGTCTGGTGGTGCCCGGAACTGAAGACCGTTCTCGCCAATGAAGAGGTGATCGACGGCCGCTCCGAACGCGGCGATCACCCCGTCGAACGCCGCAACCTGCGCCAGTGGGTCCTGCGCATCACCGCCTACGCCGACCGGCTGCTGGAGGACCTGAAATCCCTCGACTGGCCCGACTCCACCAAGCGCCAGCAGGAAGCCTGGATCGGCCGCTCGGAGGGCGCGGAAATCGAGTTTCCCGTCGCCGACACTGAAAACGAAACCCTCAAGGTCTTCACCACCCGCCCCGACACCTTGTTCGGCGCCACCTACATGGTCGTCGCCCCGGAACACCCGGCGGTCCGGAACATCGTCACCCCGGAATACCGCGAAGCCGTGGACCGCTACGTGCGCCAGGCCACACAGAAGAGCGATCTCGAACGGACCGATCTGGCCAAGGAAAAGTCCGGCGTATTTACCGGAGCCCACGCGATCAACCCAATAAACGAATCCCGGATTCCCATCTGGGTGGCCGACTACGTCCTGATCAGCTACGGCACAGGCGCCATCATGGCGGTGCCCGCCCACGACGAACGCGACTACGAATTCGCGACCACCTTCGACATTCCGGTGATTCAGGTGATTCAGAATCCCGGTGCGCCGGCGGAGGAACGGGACCAACCGCCCTACACGGGACCGGGAAAACTCATCAATTCGGGTTCTTTCAGCGCGTTGGACTCCGACGAAGCCGCGCGCCGGATCACTGAACGCCTGGCCGAAGAAGGCCGCGGCCGGGCGACGGTGCAGTACCGGCTGCGCGACTGGCTGTTCTCCCGTCAACGCTTCTGGGGCGAACCCTTCCCGGTCGTCTGGATTCCGGAAGAGGACTACGACCGGCTCGAACCCCACCTGCGGCCGGAACAACCCGTACACTACCGGTCGGAGGGCCGGGGCTGGTACGCCGCGGCGCTCGACGAAAGCCAGCTGCCGCTCGAACTGCCCGAAGTCGAATCCTACCAACCCTCCGGCACCGGCGAAAGCCCGCTCGCCAACGAGTCGGCGTGGGTGGACGTGTGGTACGACACCCGCACCGGCGCCACGATTGCGGCCACCGAGCCGAAACCCGACGGAGACCGGTGGATCTCCGCCCGCCGCGAAACCAACACCATGCCCCAGTGGGCGGGCTCCTGCTGGTACCACCTCCGTTACCTCGATCCGCACAACGACCAAGCCCCCGTCGATCCGAAGCTCTTCGAATACTGGGGCACGCCCGACTACTATATCGGGGGCGCCGAGCACGCCGTGCTGCACCTCCTCTACGCGCGTTTCTGGCACAAGTTTCTCCACGACATCGGGGTGGTCACCGATCCCGAACCCTTCAAAAAGCTGTTTCACCAGGGCATCATCCTCGGTGAGGACGGGGAAAAAATGTCGAAAAGCCGCGGCAACGTGGTGAACCCGGACAGCGTGATCGAGGAACACGGCGCCGACTCCCTGCGCGCCTACCTGATGTTCCTGGGGCCGCTGGAAGCGATGAAACCCTGGAAGAGCCAGGGCATCGAGGGTATTGTGCGCTTCCTGAAAAAGGTGTGGCGCGAAGTGATCGACCGCGAGGGCAACCGTCAGGGAAAGATCGTTGACGGCGAGGAAACCGACTCCCAAACGCTCCGGCTCCTGCACGAGACCATCAAGAAGGTCGGGGAGGACATCGAGGCCCTGCGGCTGAACACGGCGATTTCGCAGATGATGATTTTCGTCAATCATATCCAGAAGACGGATACGGTCTCGCTGGACACGGCCAGGACCCTGGTCAGGCTTCTCGCCCCGTTCGCCCCCCACCTGGCCGAGGAATTGTGGGAGCGCCTCGGAGGAAGTCCGTCCGTGGACCACGCCCCTTGGCCCGAATACGATCCCGCCAGGCTGGAATCGGAGACTGTCAAGGTCGTCTTCCAGGTCAACGGCAAGTTCCGCGGCGACGCTCTGGTTGCGAAATCCGCCGACCAGGACGCCGTTCTGGCCACTGCCCGCGAACAGGACCGCGTCGCCGCCCACCTCGACGGCAAGAACATCCGCAAAGTCATCTACGTGCCCGGCAAGATCCTGAACATCGTCGCGACCTGACGTGGTGCTGAAAACTTGCGGAGCCCCGCACGCCCCGCCCTCACGGACAGGCCTACTCAAAATCCCCTTGTTCTCACCCCACGCCCCACCGTGACGGCGGCCGGAGAATCCTCCCGGGCCGTTGCGCCGCTGGATCGTGGAATACGACGACGGCGCCCGTACCGTCCGGCGCGTCGCCGCCTGGGCGGCTTGGGACATCCAGTTCGACCTCGAACTGGGTACGCGCCTATCCGCCGCCACGTGACCCACACCGTCCGGCCGGCTGCGCGGGAGCGCAGGCCCTCCAAATCAACGCCGCAATGACTTGGAGGGTCCATGCCCCCGCATTTTGTTGTGGGAATCACGGGACGGAACACTACAACGGAATGGAATGCCAAACACTGGGAAACGCCTCTGGCCGTATACGGCACTGGGAGTCCTTCCGCTCGGCCTGCTGTTGGTCGTGGGCGCGTTGATTCCGGAGTGGGACATCGATCCCGGGAAATTGCTCGAAGAAGCCCGGGAATTCATCCTCCGCCTCCTCGTCGCGATCCACCCGGTGGTGTATTTCCTCGCCTTCGCCCTGCTTCCCGCCCTGGGATTCCCGATCACCTTTTTCTACCTCACCGCCGCCGCCGTTTACGGCGGAACGCCCGCGGCACTTCCCCTGGCGTGGCTCGCGATAGCCATCAACATCGCCTTCGGCTACTGGATGGCCTCGAGTCTCATGAATCCCGTCGTGCGCCGGCTCATCCGCTACCGCGGCTACGAAATCCCGAAGCCCGACCCCGACAACCACGGAGCGGTGGTCGTGGTAACCCGCCTCTCCCCCCTCCCCTTCGCGCTGCAGAACTGGGCCCTCGGCGTGGCCCGACTTCCCTTCGGCGTCTATCTCGCCTATTCCGTTCCCGTCCAGGCCGCCATGGGCACCGGCATGATCCTGCTGGGCGATTCACTCCTGCACGGCGGCGTCAGCCTGGCCCTCCTGGGCCTCTTCCTCCTCGCCCTCTTTTTTCTCTTCGTCCGCCTCGCCCGCAAACACTACGGCGCCTCAACCTCCAAAAAGCGAAAGGATGAAGGATGATTTTTGTGGGTTTTTTACTCATTGTGGCTAATTTCCGAAACTGGCGGTTGAGCTCTGGGGGTTCTAACCACAGGAATCAGTAGAGTAGACCCTGATGTTGCAAAAATCGCAGAAGTTCGGCTGGGAAGGCGGACCCAAAACCGGCGCAGGGATAGTACTGAAGTACGTGAGCAAGCCGGTTGCAGGGCCAACGCCGCCACGGCGGGCTTGTGCGATTTAGTGTTCTGGCAAACCCCATTTATTGTGAGGCTTT
>SLOW01000170.1 GCA_007132315.1 Opitutales bacterium | reverse complement strand
TCAACAGGCCTCGAAAGATGCCCATGCGCACGTTGATTACACCCGAGAGCAGCATGAACAGCGTCATCGTGAACCACCCCATGACGCCGCTGACCAGCGCGATATCCTGGTGGCGTTCGACCGGGAGGCTGGAACGGCCCGTTATTCCAATTTCGGGAAGGAAGAGGAGCCGATCGAAATCAAACCGGAAACGTTCGATCCGCTGTCGGTTTTCTACGCGTTTCGAACCTTGCCCATCCGGGAGAACGGACGGGTGGAGCTCTATGTGACCGACGGCAAGGAATTGCAGCTCGGCGAGGGCCGGATCGGCGGGCGCGAGACAATCGCGGTCCCGGCCGGTCGCTTCGAAACACTCCTGGTTGAACCGGACATGCGTGACGTCGGCGGCGTGTTCGAAGAGAGCGACGACGCCACGCTGCGGATCTGGATCAGCGATGACGAACGGCGCATCCCGGTACGGTTGTCCAGCAAGGTAGTGGTGGGGAGTTTCCACGCGGATCTGATCGAGATCGCGGGCGAAGAGCCGCCCGAACGACCGGCTCCGCCCCCGCAGCCACGGCGGCGCCGCTGAACACCCAGGAGTCTGTCGGGCTTCGCCACAGACTCCCGAAAGAGGCAAATCATGCTTTTCAATCGTCGCCCAATGCGGCAACCTGCGTTTCTATGCGGTTGCGTTTATTGATTGGCGGAGCTGCCGGACTGCTGACGGCGTTCGGTGGCGCTTGTTCGCCGGAGTCTCCGGAGGCGGAGCTTGCCGGACAGGTGTTCCTGCACGGAGGTCCGGGCGATTCCCGGCCCCTGAGCCTGGTACGTATCCGGGCCTATGATGGCGGGGAGATGGAGCGTTACCTCGAGGATCGCGAAGAGGCGTTGCGGGACGAACGGGAGGCGCTGATCCGCGGGGAGGAGGCGGCGCACGAGGCTTTGAGCGAGGCGCGCGCGGCCCTCGAGGAACAGAGGGAGCTGATCGCGCGGGGGGAACGCGACGCGGAACGGGAGCGGGCCGAGACGGCCCGGCGGGTTCGGGATCGGCAGGAGCGGATCCGGGAGAATGAAATGTTGATCAACGAACTCCTCGAAGCGCCGGAGGTTCCGGAGGGCATTCCCACGCGGGAGGAATACCAGGCGTTTCAGCAACGGCGCGAACACTGGTACAGCATGACGGCTTCCGAGCGTGCGGCGTGGCGGGAAGCCCTGGAGGAGACCAACGAGGAGTTGGAGTCGGATATCGAAGCGCTTTCCGAGCGAGAGGTTCGCGAAGGTGAGGAACGGGCGGCGGCGCTGGACGGGTTGAGAGCGGGGTTGGAGGACTATTACGCTGCCGTGATCGAGGCGGAGGCGAATCTGGAGCGGGCCGAGGTCGAACGGGAGGCTTTTCCGTCCCTGGCGGCGGTGTTTCGGGATCTTCCGGAGGAAATCGACCAGGTCAGGACCGATGCCAACGGGGAGTTTGCTCTGCGTTTGCCGAAGAATCGGCGATTGGCTCTGGTCGCGCTGTGGCGGGACGGGGAGCGGGAGCGCGGGTGGCTCCTGTGGATCGATCCCGCCGAGCAGGAAGGCAGGCGTGTCCTGTTGAGCGATCACAACGCCATGAAGCCGGACGATACCTGGGAGAGTCTGTCGGGAACGAACGGCACCCGAGTGCGTTGATGGGCCGTTGTCGATTTGAAGTGCAAGGGTTTTTGGGTTATTTAGTGCCATGTCCCTTTCCGAAACCACGGCATTGGTGGTGCCAACCGGATCCGCGAATCACATGAGCCGAAAACGACCGAGCTGTCCGCGTTGCCAGACCGAAACCATGAGGAAGTTTTTCACCCGCGGCGACAAAGTGTTGATTTGGGTTTTCGTGTTCCTCTGTTTTCCGGTGGCGCTTTGGATTTGGTTTCGGCCCCGGCACTTCCACTGCCCGCGCTGTGGTTACGGCCTGCATCCCCGGCCGTGCGGCAAGCGCCCCGCCAGCCTCAAACGGAGGCACTTTCACATTCCCGGACAGTGATCAGATAATCCGCAGCCGGGGCAGGTCCTGATTGTCGATCAGCCCCACGGGCACGCCGTCGGCGTCCACCACGATCAGATCGTCGATGCGGTGCTTTTCGAAGAGTTTGAGCGCTTCGACTGCCAGGGAGTCGGCCTCGATGGTCTTTGGCCGCCGCGTCATGAATTCGGCGACGGGGCGGTCCAGACAATTGTCGCTGTCCACCGTGGCCCGGCGGAAATCCCCGTCGGTGAAAATCCCGCTCAACCGGCCGCCCTCCACCTCGATGAGAGCGATCGACCCGGTCTTGGCCCGGGTCATGGCATGGATGGCGTCGCGGGTGAGCGTGGTTTCCGGCAGCTTGGGAAACCGGGCGCCGGTTCGCATGATGTCGGCCACCCGGAGCAACAGGCTGCGCCCGAGGCTGCCGGCCGGGTGAAAGCGGGCGAAATCCTTTTCCGTGAAGCCTTTCATCTCCAGCAGCACCATGGCCAGGGCGTCGCCCAGGGCCAGACTGGCCGTGCTGCTCGCGGTGGGCGCCAGGCGCAACGGGCAGGCTTCTCGGGGTACCAGGAAGGTCAGGGGCAGGTCGCAGATGTCGCAGAGGGTGGACCCGGGCTGGCCGGTCATGGCGACGGTTTTGAGATGGAGCCGCTTCAGTATGGGGGCCAGGCGAATCATCTCCTCGGTTTCCCCGCTGTTGCTCAGCAGGATGGCGAGATCGCCGTCGAGACACAGCCCGAGGTCTCCGTGAAGCGCCTGGGTGGCGTCGAGAAAACTGGACCGTGCTGTGATGCTGTTGAAGGTGCCGACCAGTTTCTGGCAGATGTGGGCGCTCTTGCCGACCCCGGTGAAAATGATTTTGCGGCCGGCCCGGAGACAACGTTCGATTTCGCGGACCACGGTTGTGAACGATTCGTCGAGACCGCGACTGGTGGCGGCGATGGCGTCCATTTCGATTTCCAGACACTGGCGCGCCTTTTCCAGAATACGTTCGGTATTCATGGTGGCGCGTCCGCCGCTATCCGGTTGGATTGCTGTTGTGTCGCGGTTTTTCTTCGTCATAGGCTCACCGGTGTTTGTTTTATAATGGAGGAGCGCACGCCAGCGAAAGAGTTAAATTCCCGAACCGCCCGGTTCCCGACCGGAGCCGCGGGCCGGTTGCGACTGATCCTGTTCGCACTCCTCGGTTCGTTTCTCGCCGGCTGCGGCTTATACGATCAGGGGGAAACGGTGAACGAGGAACGCGAACGGGCCTTTCAGCGGGGCAAGCAGTTGGTTCGCGAGGGCCGGCACGAGGAGGCGTTGACGGCGTTCCTGCGGGTGATTGATCGCCGGCCGGGCGATGCGGCGGAGTCGCACCTGGAAGCGGGTGACATTTACCTGAACCGGATGGAGGAGCCGGTGGAGGCGATCTATCATTTCCGCAGGTACCTGGACCAGGCGCCCAATTCGCCGCAGGCGGACCTGGTCCGGGGTCAGATCGACCGGGCGATGAAGGAACTGGCCCGCACTCTGCCGGCGGACCCGCTGCGGCACCCGCTCGAGCGGCTCGATCTACTGGAGACGGTCGAGGATCTCGAGGAGGAGAACCGCCGCCTCCGGGCCGAAGTCGCGAGCCTGCGCGAAGAGCGCGAAGCCTTGACGGCCGGAATTGAGGATGCCAATCGCCGGGCCGAGGAAGCCGTGCGGCGGGCGGAACGGAACCGGACCGCCCAGGCCGCGCCCGAGTCGCAACGAGCCGAGCGGGAATCGAACGACTCCGGGAGCGCGGAAACGCGGAGCGCCTCCGACTCGCCGACTGAGACTTATACGGTGCGCCAGGGAGACAGTCTGTACGCGATCAGCCGACGGATTTACGGCACGGGAAGTCGGTGGCGGGATATCTATGAAGCCAACCGCGACCGCCTGCCGGATGAGAACTCCGTGCGCGCGGGAATGACTCTCCGCATTCCAGTCGATTGAGCTGACGAGGTGCGGCGAACGCGTTTTTGATTACGTTGGTAACACATGATCTATTTCGATCACAACGCCACCACACCGATGGTTCCCGCCGCCCGGGAAGCCTGGTTGCGGGCGGCGGATGAGTTCTGGCACAATCCCTCGGCGCCCTACCGGGCCGCCGGCCGGGCCCGCAACCGGCTGGAGGATTGCCGGGAACGCCTGGCCGGGCTCTTGGGCTGTCCGGTCGGTGAACTGATTTTCAACTCGGGTGCGACCGAAGCGAACAACGCGGTGATGGCGCATTACGGCCGCGGCGCGGAGGGCCGGCAAGGGGTCTTGCTGGCGCCGGTGGAACATCCTTGCGTGCGCGAAGCCGCCCGGGCGGCCTTCGGCGAGCGGGTGTCCTGGCTCGGTGTCGATTCGGAGGGCCGCGTCGATCCGGCGGAGGTGGAACAGAGGATCCGGGACGAGCGCCCGGCCCTGGTTTCGGTCATGGCGGCCAATAACGAAACCGGCGTCGTCCAGCCGTTTCGGGAAATCGCCGAGCGGTGCCGCGCGTTCCGGGTTCCGTTCCACTGTGACGCCGCGCAATGGTTCGGCAAGTACCCGGCGGCGGCGTTGTCCGGGTGCGACCTGGTGTCGGGATCGGCGCACAAGTTCGGCGGATCGAAGGGGACGGGGTTTCTCAGGGTGTCCGCGCGTTTTTCGGGGTTTCAGGGACAACGCGGCGGCGGACACGAGCACCGGCGGCGGGCCGGGACCGAGGATCTGCCGGGGGTGGCGGCCATGGTGGCGGCGTTGGAGGCCTGCGAGGCCGACGGGTCTGTGGATATCGAAGAGCGCGCGAGCCGGCGGGACGCCTTCGAATCGGCGGTCCGGGAAGCCGTGCCGGGAGCCCGCGCGGTCTCGACGGGGGCGGACCGGCTTTGGAACACCTCGATGCTCGTCATGCCCCGCCACGCCAATCACCGCTGGGTGCTGAAACTCGACCGCGACGGGTTTGCCGTCTCGACCGGCTCGGCCTGTGCCACCGCCGACCGCGCGCCGTCGCACGTGCTGGCGGCCCTGGGGATATCGCCGGACGAAGCGAAACGGGCAGTGCGTGTCAGTGCCGGAGGGGCCACCGGGTCGGAGGACTGGCGCGGCCTGGCGGAGGTCTTCGGCGGGATTTGGGAACGATGGGACGAGAGCGATTCCGGCCAGTCCCTGACAAACGTCATCTCGGTCGAGCCGTGATTCTGCGCGACGTCACCTTGCAGAATTTCCGCAACGTCGCCGAGGCTCGCCTCGTTTTCGAGGGACGGCGTCATTTTTTTGTTGGAGCCAACGGACAGGGGAAAACCAACCTCCTGGAAGCGCTGGGATACCTGACCGCACTGCGGTCTTTCCGGACGGCCGAGAACCGCCTTCTCGTGCGGGAGGGGCAGCCGGAGGCGGCCGCGGCGTACACCTTCGAACACGAGCGTTTTGGGAGAACCCGGGTCACCCTGCGCATCGGATCGCGCGGGAACCGGACGGTTCATTGGGACGACGAGCGGGTCTCCCGGCTGGGCGATATTATCGGGCGGTTTCCAACGGTGGTTTTTTCCGCGGACGACATTCAACTGGTCCGGGGCGCTCCCGGGTTGCGGCGTCGCTGGATGGATCTGCTGTTCTCGGCTGTGGATTCGGCCTACTTTCAAGTCCTGCAGCAGTATCACCGCGGCTTGACGGCCCGCAACGCCCTCCTGCGGGAGCGGGCGGGCGCGGCCGAATTGTCGGCCTTCGAACGCGAGATGGCCGGTCCGGCGAGTCGATTGGGCAAGGCGCGCGAGGCCGGCCTTCGGGAATTGAACGTTTCTTTGGAGAAGGCCTACCGGCATCTCGGCGGCGAGGACGCGGCGGCCTTGCTGGAACTTCGGAAGCCCGGGAGCGCCGCGCAGGCGCCCGAAGAGTGGATCGAGCGCTGGTGTGAGGGGCGCGACCGGGACCGGCAGGCGGGGGCAACCCAGGCCGGACCGCACCGCGACGATCTGCATTTTGGTTTGGAGGGGCGGTCGCTGGCGCGGTATGGGTCGGAGGGCCAGCAGCGTTCGTTCGTGATCGCGCTGCGTTTGGCCCAGGCGGATTACGTCCGTGCGGGGACCGGACTGCTGCCGCCGCTGCTTCTGGACGACGTCACCGCCGAGCTCGACGGGGGGCGCCGTGAGCGCTTTTGGGCGTTGGTCGCCGGAGAGGCGCAGGTTTTTGCCACCGGAGTTATGCGGCCGGAACTCGGGGACGACGCGTGGCGGTTCTGCCGGGTTGCCGGCGGAACGTTCGCGTGGGAATCCCGGATCGCTTCCGGAGAGTGTGGAATTCGCACCGCGCAGTGAGCCGGGATCCTGAGTGGCGATCGGAATGGGTATGGGTTGACGGAGATTTTACTGTAACGTGTATTTCTTTGAAGGTTTTCTTTCCAAGAAGGGGATTTGTCTGTTATATAACCGCTGCTTTCGCATGACGTGTGTGTTGCCGGGATCCTGCTTTCGGTATGGGGCGGGTGAGTGTTGCTTACTTTCGTTGGGATCGTGGCCGATGAAGAAAAAGGCTGGGAAAAAATGTGATCTTGAGGCTCTTAAGGGGGAAGTGCTGGCCTTTGCCGAGGAGCGCGAATGGCTCCAGTTTCATTCTCCCAAGAACTTATCCATGGCGATCGCTTCGGAGTCGGCCGAGCTGATGGACCTGTTCCTGTGGTGCGAGAGTCACGATTCGCGCGCCCTGCCGGAGGACGCCGAATCGCGCGCGCGCATCGAGGAGGAGCTCGCCGATATCCTGATTCTCACGTTGCAGATGGCCAATGTGACCGGCATCGACCTGGGTCAAGCCGTCCGCACCAAGCTGGAGGCCAATTCCCGAAAGTATCCCGTTTCCCTGTGCCGGGGGCGCGCGCTGAAGTACACGGAGTTGTAGCCTGAGTTCCTCGGTGCGTGAACGTGAACGAGTGCGGACCGCCTTGCTTACGCGGTATCAACCTGCGTTGAGCGCGGCGAAATGGCGGTCGAAATGTTCTTCCAGTGTCTGCCGGTATTCGTCGCGCCGGTCTTCGAGGATTTCGCGAATCGCCTCTTTGAACGGTTGGCCCGCGTTTGTCTTGCCGCGGGAGAGCACGGCTTCACAACCGGTGTGCAGGGCCTGACGGACGGCCTTTTCGGAAAAGAGTTCCACTTCGGAGGTCGTTTGCATGCGGCCGGCGGCCTCGATGGCTTCTTCGCGCGTGGTGGAGATGGGGATCCGGCCGTTGGGTTCGGGAAGGTGTTGGCAGCTGTGCTCGAGGATTTCCCGGAACAGGTCGGGATCCGCCCGGAAGACCACCCGGAGCGCTTCGAGGTAAGTCGTGCCGGAGGTTTTCAGGTGCAGCAGCTCGCCGCAAGCGCGTCCCAGGGCCGGGTAGATGCGGAACTTGTCCGACCCGTGGTGAAAGCACAGTTTATACGGACCGTAGCGACGCGCGATGGCGGCGTGAGCGGTGAGAACTTCTCCGACGTTTTCCATTTGTTCCGGGAGATCGATCGCGCATTCCCAGGCCTGCGGCGGGCCTGGCGCCAAACCTACGATGTGGATGCCGCGGTGTTTCAGTTCGAGCGCCAGAAAGAGATGTTCCTCCGGCGAGGTCGGGCAGCCGCGTCCCGCGAAACAGGTTTCGAGTTCGTAAGAGCCGTAGCCCTCACGGGCGGAGATGCTCGCCGCCACCGTTTCGCAATGAGCTAGGGCGCGACCGTATTTGAGCGCCGTCCGGTAGAGCGTTTCGCGGTTGAAACGAAAGGGTTTGTCTCCGATGTAAAATCGCTCCCCAAGGAAGCGTTCGTCCCAGTCGAGTGTCTGGAAAACGCCCTCGGTGTAGAGGGTTTCGACTTCACCCACGACCTTGCCTTCGGGAAGGTCTTCCGCCTCGGGTTTGATGTGCTTCGAGGGGTCGATCGTGAACAGGGTAAAACCGGAGGCGTCGATACGCTCCACATCGCCGCTGGATCTCAGTCCCTCGACATTGGCGCCCCAGGGTCCGTCGAAGCCGGCCGCCTCCACCGCGTCGCGCACGCTCGCTATGACCTCGTCCGGTTCCCTCCCGCAACCGTCCATTTCCTGAATCGACTGTTGGGCGAAAAAGGGAGCGAAATCGTATTTCCGTTGGGCGGCGATATGACCGGGCGTTCCCAGTCCGAGGCGATCGCCGAAGCCGAAGGACTTTTTCACACCCAGAAGTTGCGGTGACGATCCGGCCATGTCCTTGAGATTAAACCATGCCGGTATCTCGAAGACAAGCCGGTTCCGCTCCTTCGGAAAGAGGGTTCACGCGATCAGAACAGGGCGTTGGCGGCGATGCCCACGGCGGTGATCGGACCCTGGTCGCCGAGGCCGTCGATCGTTCGCTCGGCCTTCTGAAGCACCGCCTGCAGGTCGTGATACAAGGTGTCGTCCACCAGCAATCGGCCCAGGGTGCCTTCCCCGGCCGCGAGCTTTTCCGAGACATCGCCGAGGTTGTGGACGATCCGCCGAAGTTCGTCGGCCGTTTCCCGGTCGTAAATCAACGCTCCCAGGGGCCCTTCGCCGCTCTTGATCTCATCCACGATCTCGCGGAAGTCCCGGACGAGCAGGTTGGCCTCGTCGGCCGCGCCTTCAATGTTGCGGCCGATGCTCATGAGGGAATCGTAGGCTTCGTCATCGTGAATCAGGCGGCCCAGCGTGCCCTCGCCCGCAGCCAGGGTCTCGGAGACCTGGCGCAGGTTGGCGAGGGTTTCTCCGAGGTTTTCGCGGTTGTCCTTGACTAGTGCGTTGAGGTTCGTGAGCAGGCCGTCCTCGGCGTCGGTCATCGACGCCACCGCCACACTGATCTCGTCGAAAAAGTCATCCAATCGGGCGGTTATGTCCCCGATGGTGGCAAAGGCTTCATTGAAATCGGGCGTGGAACGGCTGGCGATCGCGTCGCCTTCGCCCAGATCGCCCTCGCTCGAGCCCACCTGGATGGCGATGAAGTTGTTGCCCAGCAGACCGGCCATGGCCACGCTGGCCACCGAGTCGTCGGGAATCTCGATTCCGTGGTCGATGGTCATCACCGCTTCGCCGCGTCCGCGGACGAGACGGGTTTCGGCTACAGAACCGATTCGGACGCCGGCCATGCGCACCTCGTCACCCGCTTTGAGTTGTTTGAGGTCGTCGAACTGCGCCGTGACGCGGTATCCCTCCTCGCGGAAAAAGGTGCCTTCGCCCAGCGACTGATAGACGACCCAGATGAGGGCGACTCCGAGGAGGAAAAACAATCCGACGCGGGCGGTGTTCAGGGTGTGGCTCATGATGCGTATTCCTTCTTCTTGAAACGGGGATTCTTGATGTCGATGACCGGGTTGAGGAAATCTTTCACTCTCGGGTTTTCGGAGCGCCGGGTGTTTTCCGGCGTGGCCACTTGAAGCAGGTCCCCGTGCATCAGGATCGCCACCCGGTCGGAAATGGTCAAAGCCAGGTCGCGATCGTGCGAGACCACCAGGCTGGTCACCCCGAATTCCTCCTTCAGGTCCGCGATGACCTCGCTGATGGTGGCGGCCATGGTGGGATCGAGCTCGGAAGTGGGTTCGTCGTAGAGAATCAACTCCGGTTCCATGACCAGCGCCCGGGCGATGGCTACACGCTTGCGCATGCCGCCGCTGAGTTGCGACGGATGTTTTTCCGCGGCGTCCTCCAGGGAAAGGGTTTGGAGAGCCCGCATGACTTTGTCGCGGATCGTTTTCGGGTTGTAGAGCCGGTGCTCGCGCGGGTAGAGCGCCAGGTTGTCGAAGACACTCATGGAGTTGAACAGCGCACCCGCCTGAAAGACCAGTGCCATCGACACCGAGGGCCGGGTCTTGGGATCGGCGATGTCCTTGCCGTCGATCAGGATCCGTCCCCGGGTGGGCACTTCCAGTCCGGCCACTTGTTTGAGGAGAACGCTTTTTCCCGAACCGCTCGGTCCCATGATCACGAATATCTCTCCCGGATTGACCTCGAGCGAGATGTCGTTGAGCACCGTGACCGAATCATAGCTCTTGCTGAGATGTTCGATTTTCAGGCCGATGGAGGATCGGCTGCGTTCCGGCTCGAGGGCGGTGTCTTGGTTCATGGCGACAGTGTACGAATCGGATTAAAACTGCATCAGGGCGCTGGTGACGAAGTAGTCGAGAATGAGGATGAGGATGAGCGAGATCACCACGGCCCGGGTGACCGAGGCACCGATTTCGCGGGGACCTCCGGTCGTTCGCAGCCCGACGTTGCAGGATACCAGGAGCACCACGAATCCGAAGATCTCGGCTTTGATCAGGCCGTCCATGATATCGCGGAAACCGACGAAATTCTGGATGCCTTGGAAGTAGATCCGGGTGTCGAGCTGAATAAAATCGACGTTCTGGGCGATGATTGCGCCCCCGATCCAGCCGATCAGGTTCGCGGTCAGGGTGAGCACCGGCATCATGAGGAGGACCGCGACCAGCCGGGGCAGAACCAGAATGCGTTCCGGGGGTATGTTCATGGTGACCAGGGCGTCCACTTCCTGGTACACCTTCATCGTCGCCAGCTCGGCCGAGGTCGCGGATCCGACACGTCCGGCCAGGAGGATCGCGGTCATCACCGGCGCCAGCTCGCGAGCCAGGGACAACCCCACCAGCGCGCCGATAAAGTCCTGCCCCGCCACCGCCTGGAGACTGTAGCCGGCCTGAAGCGCGAGCACGCTGCCGATGAAAAAACTGAGAATCGCGACGATGGGAAACGTGGTGTAGCCGACGAGGTAGCACTGCTCGATCAGCCGCCGCCACTGACGCGGGAGGGTGGGCAGGTGGCTGAACGCCCGCAGACAGAGGACGACGGTCTCGCCAAAGTGTTCGAGTATTTTCCTGATTTGGTTCATTCGCGATCGTCTTCGGGATCTTCGTCTTCGTTCCGGAAAAGATCCAGCCAGAAGATCGTGAGGCCGCGATCCTGTTCGTATCCGACAAGACCTTTCAGGATTTCAAACCCCCGGTGTTCGTCCTCGCGTTCCACCGTGAGCAGCGGTCCCAGGTTCAAGCGATAGTCGTCGGCCCGGCGCTGCCAGGTGAGCAGTTGGAACAGGAGGGCGTGGCGAGACCGGTCTTCGGTACGATCGACGTCCCGCTGGTACAGCGCGAAGAGGGGGGTGTAGGTGGTTCGAACGATCTCGTTGTGCTGAAAAAAAACTTCGAGCGGGCTGATCAACTGCGTCTGCCGCCGGCCGGCGCCGTCGCTCCAATTGCTGAACAGGGGCCAGAGGTGCCGGCGGTGCGCCGATTCGGCCTCGGGGCGGGCGGGGTCGGACTGTTTGAGCGACCAGTAGAGGAAGTAGAGAAATTGCGTCCGTTCCTCCAGGAGATTACGGTTCGCGGTCTTTTCGTGCCGGTAAAAGGGCCAGAGGATCCATTGCCGGTCGCGGTGTCGGCGGATCGATCGCGTGTAGAACGGCGCGATGCGGTTGGTGTACTGGTTTTCGCCCCGGCGCTGGACCATCAACGGCCAGAAGTACCGGATTTCCAGGTATTCGGGATCCTCGCTGCGGGTGTAGCCGAAAAACGGCCACACGTAGGTGGCGCTTTCGGCGCGGTCCGAACGGGAGCGGGAGTAAAACGGCAGGAAACCGTGGGCCACATAGGGTTCGTCCTTCCACAGTTCGCGCCGGGTGTGGTAGCCCAGGGGCCAGAGGAAGTAACGGCGTTCGTAGTCGTCGTCGATCCGGCGCTGCCCGTAGAACGGCCAGATATCGAAACCGCCCGCGTCTTCACCGCGGTAAATCCGGAAGAATGGCCACGGCGCCATGGTCAGGACGCGCCCGTCCTTCTCGGCGCGGGCGTACAGCGGGAAGAGGACCCACTGGAAGCGGTCCTGGCCGAAGACGGTGTGAACGTCTCCGTAGATCGGCATGACGCCGAAGGAATCGTCCTCCGGCTGTGGCCCGCGGCCGTAGAAGAAGATCGGTGACAGCCGGAGGTTGACCAGCGGGTCGTCGCTTGGACTGCCCGTCCGGTGGTAGCGCAGCAGGGTGAGCACGTCCCAGGAGTAACCGAGGTGGCGGCGGCGGTAGTTAAAGAGCGGGTACAGGACGTGAAAACTTCGTTGGTCGTACTCCTCCTGATGAAAAACGACGTAGAGCGGCCGGAGCCCGTACGCCCGCGTGTCCGCGACATCCCGGGCGAAGAACAGGGGGCCGGCGCCCTGCCAGCGCTCGTAGCGCTCCTGTTGCGGGTCGGGCTCGCCGACGAAGGCCGGCCACAGATTGCGTTCGGGAATCAGTGCCGAAACCGCGCTCGATCCGGCCAGCCAGAGGAGGCAGAATAGAACGTGAACTGGTGGCCTTCGGGATGGCATGTGTGGCGATTCGTCGCGCGTTCCCGCCGGGTCCTGGCGCGGGCGTTGAAAAAGCACACAGCATGGTAAGAAACCACACACCATGGCCAGACCAAACGTCAGTTTTAGTCCTCTTCGGGCGGCAGACTTTGGAGGAGCCCGACCAGGAACGGAATGAGCTGTTTCTTGCGGCTGACCACTCCGGGCAGTTCGAAAATCTCGCCTTTTTCCACAGCCGCGTAGGGAATCAGGTCGATCAGGGACGAATTGCCGCGAATCAACAGCAGGGAGTTCTGGCTGTTGATATCGGTGACGAGAAGGGTGGAGAAGGCGAGTTTCTCGTCGGCTTTGAGGCCGTCCAAGGCGCCGAGCAGGGCGTCGGATTTCTCCCAGAACGTGTCGAAACCGAGTTCCTCCACCTGGGAGACCGAAAACCGGTGACCGGCCTCTTCGTACACCTTGAAATCGCTGCGAATGACCGCGTCCGGTTTCTGGTTGAGAATCACCGAGCCCGAGCTGAAAATCAGATCGGCCAGGGAGTCGGAATTCACTTCCGCGATCCCGGCCAGCCAACGCAGGATGTTCCTGTCCTTCTCGGTGGTGGTCGGGCTGTTGAGGTTGAGTGTGTCCGAGATGATGCCCCCCATCATGACGCCAGCGACGCGGGCCGACGGTGTCATGCTTTCCCGGCGGTACAGATCGGCGATGATGGTGCAGGTCGATCCGACCGGCTCGTTGAGGAACAGGATGGGCTGGTTGGTGTGGACATTGCCGAGGCGGTGGTGATCGACGATTTCGATCACGTTGACCTGCTCGGCGCCTGGAACGGCCTGGCTCAGCTCGTTGTGGTCCACCAGGATAACGCGGGTGCGGACCGGTTTGATGAGGTCGGTCTTGGTGAAAATGCCCAGCAGTTCGCCGCCGGTGCCGGTGACCATAAAGGCGGCGGCATTGTGGGTGGTGATGCGCTTGCGGATGTCGCTCAGACTGGCATCGGGTCCGAAACAAGGCACGTTGCGGTCGATCAGGCGCTCCAGTTTGGCGGCGCAGCGAATGCTCAGAGCGGTGGTCGCGGAATCGTAGGGACTGACGATCAGGCTGACCCCTCGTTCCCGCGCCAAACGGACGATGTCGTCATCGACCTCGAGATCCCCGGTGATCGCCACCAGGCGCACGCCCATGTTGATCGAGTGCTCCTGAATATCGCGGCGATCGCCCACGACGATGACACTGCGTTCCGGGGGAATGGTTTCCTTTTCCGACAGGTGCCCGAAGGAGCGGATGTCCATCGCGCCAACCCGGACGAAGAGATCGCTCTCGGGGTCGTTCTCTTCGAAGTGAATCACCCTGGCTTTGAGGGAATCGATGATGGTGCGGACGGTGGCGCCGCGAACGCGCCGCATTTCCTTGGGTTCCCGGATCTTGGGGATAAAAAACTCGCCGAGTTGAAAGACCGAGACGGACCCGCGCAGGTGGTTTTCGTTGTCCACCACCGGAAGAATGCGGATGTCGTGGGTGTCGATCAGTTCGAGCGCTTCCGCGCAGGTGGCGGCGGTGCCGATCTTGATCACATCCCGGATCATGATGTCCCGGATCCGGGGCGTCACGTCGCCGATGAAGGGCGGCAGCGGCGTTTCGAACCGTTCCAGGATCGTGTCGATTCGTGCGTTGGAATTGCCGCAGCGCGCGGCCTGGCAGTTGTTGTCGCCGTGGGCGTTCTTGAAGTCGGCGTAGGCGATGGCGGCGCAGATCGAGTCGGCGTCGGGATTGCGGTGGCCGATGATGTAGGTGGGAGTCTCGGACATGCTTCGGAGAAACGGACCGTGTCAATGGCGCCGGTATAGTGGCTGTGGGATCCGCCGAGGGATGGTTTAAAAGCAAAAAAACCGGCCGGGAAGCATAAAACTCCCGGCCGGCTTTCTTACAATGTTTGCGATTCAATCAGTCCGGCTATGCTGGCCTCCGCATCAGGGCGTGCCGCCAGACGGATGAGCCCAGATCCAGCCATTCAACCGAACTCTGTCAGGCATGGCGCGACGGATGTCCTCGGTGGTATCGTCACCGGCTTCGCGGTCCGGCAACTGGTTGCCACTGGAAGTCAGATCTGTCTGCCAGCGGACGTTGCCACCGATAAAGACGATGTGGCCGCCATCCCCGTTGTATAGGCTGCCGTTGCTACCGGAGCCGGAACGCCATTGCCCGTCGGAGGCGAGACCGCGGGTCCAGGCGATCGGCACGCTGGAACCGTCACCGATGTTCAACCCGCCCGCGACCACAAAGCTGAGGAATTCCGCCCCAGCGAACTCTTCTTCGAGGTCGGTGCGCTGGCCATTCAAGACCGACGTCATCTCCGATGGCCGATTCCCCTCATTGGCAGAAATCCAGATGCTGGCATCGTTGAGTCCGGCAGTCAGGCCGAGCGCGCCCGCGTAATACTTGATTTCCGGAGGTGTGAGCATGTCGAGAGTGCGGCCGTCGGACCAGTTGACGCTGGCTACCGGCCCGGGAAGGTTGTCGCGGTTGTCGTTGGCGAAAATCAGCGCCGCCTGGCCGATCTGACGCAGGTTGCTGCTGTCGAGTGTACGGCGAGCGGTCTGACGGACCTTGCTCACGGTCGGAATAAGGATCGAGGCAAGAATGCCGATGATCGCGATAACGGTTAAAAGCTCGATAAGGGTGAACCCCCTCTTGGGATGCATATTCATGTAAGGATTTGGATTGAGTTGGTTGGTTTCTGCGTGAGTTTGGATTGATTGAATGAGCGTCGAGTGAATCATTGCGTACAAAGCTATAACCTAAATGACCTGTATTGCACGGCAACTTTTTAAGAATTCAGGAAAATCACGCCGCTGTCGATCTCTCCAAGCTCTTCAATACTATTGAATGGGAAAAGGCGTTGAATGCAAGGCCTAATTATTAGTATGGCAGCGGAAAAGACTCGCACAAGGCAAGCGTTTTTTCTTTGACCGCGGCCACGTTCTTTTCGTCATCCGGTTGAGTCAAAACGAGATCGATCAATTCGGCGATGACAGCCATTTCCTTTTCCCGCATTCCCCGTGAGGTCACTGCGGGGGAGCCGAGCCGGATGCCGCTGGCTTGGAACGGGCTGCGTGTTTCAAAGGGAATGGTGTTCTTGTTGCAGGTGATGTGGGCGCGATCCAGCGTCTCCTGGGCTTTTTTTCCGGTCAAATCCGCGTTCTTATCGCGCAAGTCGATCATCATCAGGTGATTGTCCGTTCCTCCGCTGACGATGCGGAATCCGCGTTCGGCCATGTTCTCGGCCAGGGTGGCGGCGTTTGCGACCACCTGGCTCTGGTAGGCCTTGAAGTCGGGCTTCGCAGCCTCGCCGAAACACACCGCCTTGGCGGCGATCACGTGCATCAGTGGTCCTCCCTGAACGCCGGGGAAAACGGCGGAATCGACGGCTTTGGCGTGTTCTTTGGAACACAGAATCAGGCCGCCGCGCGGGCCCCGCAAGGTCTTGTGGGTGGTGGTGGTGGTGAAGTCGGCGTGGGGAACCGGCGAGGGATGGATTCCGGCGGCGACCAGACCGGCGATGTGGGCGATGTCCGCCAGCAGCAGCGCGCCGCAGGAGCGGGCGATTTTGCCCATGCGCTCGAAGTCGATGGTCCGGGAGTAGGCCGAGGCGCCGACCGTGATCATGGCGGGTTTTTCCCGCTCCGCCACTTCGGCGATCCCGTCGTAGTCGATGCGTTCGTCCGACTCGCTGACACCGTAATTGACGACTTCGAACAGTTTGCCCGACAGGTTCATGGGGTGACCGTGTGTCAGGTGCCCGCCGTGACTGAGATTCATGGTGAGAATTTTGTCGCCGGGTTTCAGCGTGGCGAGGTACACGGCGGTGTTCGCCTGGCTGCCGGAGTGGGGCTGCACGTTGGCGTGCTCGGTTCCGAACAGGGCTTTGGCCCGCTCGATGGCGAGGGTTTCGATCACATCGACGTGCTCGCAGCCGCCGTACCAGCGCTTGCCGGGATAACCCTCGGCGTACTTGTTGGTGAGGACGCTGCCCTGGGCTTCCATCACCGCCGGAAGGGTGAAGTTTTCCGAGGCGATCAGCTCGATGTGATTCTGCTGGCGCCGGCGCTCGTCCTGGATGGCCGAAAAAACGTCGGGATCCAGTTCCGACAATCCCGCCGTGCGAAGTGTGATGTTTTCTGCAAC
>SLOW01000244.1 GCA_007132315.1 Opitutales bacterium | reverse complement strand
TTGTTCATAAAGAACATGATGAAATCGTGGGTGCTGGCGGTGAAGAGGTGCTCGACGAAATCCTCGTCGTACGAACCGGAGCCGATGATGCCCTTGCCGCCCCGTTTCTGGGAGCGGTAGGAGCTGACGGAGGTACGTTTGATGAAACCCTGGTGGGAGACCGTGATGATGCAGCCTTCGTTGGCGATCACGTCTTCCATGCGAAACTCGCCCTCCTCGGGCACCAGTTCCGTGCGGCGGGGGCTGGCGTACTTCTCCTTGAGTTCCAGCAGTTCATTTTTGATCACCTCCAGCAGCTTTTGCTCGCTGTCGAGAATAGCCTTCAGTTCGGCGATGATTTCGAGCAGGCGCTGGTACTCCTCCTCGATTTTCTCGCGCTCCAGGCCGGTGAGCTGATAGAGGCGCAGGTCGAGAATGGCGTTGGCCTGCCGTTCGGAAAGGGGGTACTTTTCCATCAACCGCTCGCGGGCTTCGTCGCGGTTGGCGGAGGCGCGGATGATGCGGACGAAGTCGTCCAGGTTGTCCAACGCGATCTTGTATCCCTCGAGGATGTGGGCGCGGTCCTCCGCTTTGCGGAGCTGGAACTGAGTGCGGCGATAGACGACCTCGCGGCGATGCTCGATGTAACACTCGATCATCTCTTTGATGTTCATCTGCTTGGGACGACGTTTGTCGAGCGCCAGCAGGATGACTCCAAAGGAACTTTCGAGTGCGGTGTGTTTGAAAAGTTTGTTGACGATGACCCGGGGCACCTCACCGCGTTTGAGCTCGAGGACAATGCGGGTGTTTTCGTCGGATTCGTCGCGCAGGTCGCTGACGCCCTCGATCGTTTTGGAGGAGATGAGGTCGGCGATCTTTTTGACCAGCGAGGCGCGGTTGACGTTGTAGGGAATCTCGGTGACGACGATCTGTTCCTTGCCGTTCTTGAGTTCCTCGGTGTGCAGCTTGCCGCGGATCTTGACGATCCCCCGGCCCGTGCGCATGTACGATTCGATGCCGCTCCGGCCGGTCACGACTCCGCCGCCGGGAAAATCCGGGCCGGGAATGTGGCGCATGATTTCATCCACCGGCAGGGAGGGGTTGTCGATCAGGGCGACGATGCCGTTGATCAATTCCTCCAGGTTGTGCGGCGGGATGTTCGTAGTCATCCCGACCGCGATCCCGGTGGATCCGTTGAGCAGGAGGTTGGGCAGGGCGGCCGGCAGGACGGAAGGCTCGGTGGTGCTTTCCTTGTAGTTGGCGACAAAATCGACCGTTTCCTCGTCGATGTTGCGCAGCATATCCTCGGCGACGGCCTGGAGGCGACACTCGGTGTACCGGTAGGCGGCCGGGGGGTCGCCGTCCACCGAACCGAAGTTTCCCTGAGGTTCGATCAGGGGGTAACGCATGACCCAGGGTTGGGCCATGCGGACGAGCGTGTCGTAAACGGACGTGTCACCGTGGGGGTGGTAGTTCTTGAGCACTTCGCCCACCACCCCGGCGCATTTGTCGAACGGCCGGTTGCTGGCCAGGCCCTCGCGGAGCATGGCGTACAGGATGCGACGCTGGACCGGCTTGAAACCGTCGCGGACGTCGGGCAGGGCCCGGCTGATGATGACCGACATCGAGTAATCGATGTAGGCCGTCTGCATGACGTCGGTGATGTTGGCGCTGGAGAGCTTTTCGTTTTGCGTGTACATGGATCGGCTGGGCAAAGTCTGGTACCCAGAGGGGGATTAAACGTCGAGGTAACTGGTGTTGAGGGCGTTGTCCTCAATGAAGGCACGTCGCGGAGCGACCTCTTCACCCATCAGGATGGTGAACATTTCGTCCGCTCGCGCCGCGTCGGTGATGCTCACCTGCAGCAGTCGGCGTTTGTCGGGGTCCATGGTGGTTTCGTAAAGCTGTTTGGGATTCATTTCCCCCAGCCCCTTGTAACGTTGGATGCTCAGGCCGTTGCGTCCGGAGAGCCGGATCTCGTTGAGGACGTCGAGGGGGGAATAGATGGGCGTGACCTTTTCGTTCTTTTGGCCGGCGTTTGCCGTCAGCGTGTACTGGGGCTCCTCCTGGCGGCTGAAGTGATCCACATCCAGCCCGATCTGGGCGAGTTCTTTGACGATCTTGGAGATCTGGGTGGATTCGAAGATTTCGTGTACGGAAATCCGCCGGTTGACCCGGACGCCGTCGGCGTTTTCGACCACCTTCAGGTCGGGCAGGTCGAAGAAGTCGCCCTCCAGATTGTAATCGGACGTGAAACGGGCCAGGTCGGCGTCGTCGTGCAGATAGAAAAACTCTTCCTGGTTGCCCTCGCGCAGCCGGGCGATGTACTTGGGCAGCATGTCTTCTCCGGGCTGGTGCTGGTCCAGGTATACGGACAGGGAGACACCGTAGCGGGTCACTCCGCCGCCCAGCTTTTCCAGACGCTGCAGGGCGTCGGCGATCTTCTCGAGCTGGGCGGAGGTGAAGGCGTGGCCGTCTTTGGTGCGTGTCAGGACGGTGTCCTCGGCCCCCAGTTCCAGCAGGATCCGGTTGAGTTGTTCCTCGTTCTCGATGTACTGCTCGCGCCGGCGCCGTTTGATTTTGAACAGCGGCGGCTGGGCGATATAGATGTAACCCTTTTCGATCAGGCCGCGCATCTGTCGAAAGAAGAAGGTCAGGAGCAGGGTCCGGATGTGGGAGCCGTCCACATCGGCATCGGTCATGATAATGATCCGGTGGTAACGGGCTTTGCCGATGTCGAACGCGCCCTCGCCCTCGTGGCTGCCGATGCCGGTGCCCGAAGCGGTGATGATGGTCCGGATTTCCTCGTTGGAAAGAACCTTGTCGATGCGGGCTTTCTCGACGTTGATCAGTTTGCCGCGGATGGGGAGAATCGCCTGGTAACGCCGGTCGCGGCCCTGTTTGGCCGACCCGCCGGCGGAATCGCCCTCGACGATGTAGAGCTCGGTCAGGGAGGGGTCCTTTTCCGAACAGTCGGCCAGTTTGCCGGGCAATCCGCCGGCGCTCATGGCGCTCTTGCGGACCGTTTCCCGGGCCTTGCGGGCCGCTTCGCGGGCGCGGGCGGCGTTGAGCGCCTTGTCGATGATGCGTTTGGCGATCGGCGGGTTGGTCTCGAAATAAAAACGCAGTTCCTCGCCCACGATTTTCTGGACGATCCCATCGACCTCGCCGTTGGAGAGCTTGGTCTTGGTCTGCCCCTCGAAACGGGGTTCGGGGATCTTCACCGAGATGACGGCGGTGAGTCCCTCCCGGGCGTCGTCGCCGGAGATGGACGGGTCCCTGTCTTTCAGCAATCCGTTGGCCTTGGAGTAATTGTTGATCACCCGCGTCAGGGCGGTGCGGAAACCGGACAGGTGGGTGCCGCCCTCGATATTGAAGATCGAGTTGGCGTAGGCGTAGATTTGGTCGTTGTACGAGTCGTTGTACTGGAGCGAGACATCGACGATGGTGGCGGTGTCGGGTTTCTCCGGATCGGCGACGTGTTTGCCGTTGAAGGTGACGGGCTCGGGATGGACGACGTTTTTGTTGCGGTTGAGGTAGGAAACGTACTCGGAAATTCCGTTGCGGAACTGGAACGTGTCCGACTTTTCCGAACGTTCGTCTTTCAGGCTGACCAGGATTCCCGCGTTGAGAAACGCGAGCTCCCGCAGACGTTTTGCGAGCAGATCGTATTGGAACTCCGTGACCGAAAAGATTTCGGAATCCGGTTTGAAGGTGATTTTGGTGCCGGTCTTTTTGGTTTCCCCGATGACCGTGAGCGGCGAGGTGGTCTTGCCCTTCTCAAACCGCATATGGTGGATCTTGTTCTCGCGTCGAACCTCCGCCTCGAACCATTCGGAGACCGCGTTGACGCACTTGGCCCCCACGCCGTGCAGACCGCCCGAGACCATGTAGGCGCCCTTGGCGAATTTCCCGCCGGCGTGCAAATTGGTCAGCACCAGCTCCAGAGCCGGAATCTTGTACTTGGGGTGGATATCTACCGGAATACCGCGCCCGTCGTCTTCGACCGAGCAGGAACCGTCCAAGTGGATCGTGACCGTGATTTGGGAACAGTAGCCGGCGAGCGCCTCGTCGATCGAGTTGTCCACCACCTCGAAGACGCAGTGGTGCAGGCCGCGCTCGTGGGTGTCCCCGATGTACATGTCGGGCCGCTTGCGCACGCCCTCCAACCCCTCGAGTTTCTGGATCTTGGAGGCGTTGTAGTCCGACTTTTGATGCTGCTGCGCGTTTCCGGTTTCGTCAGGTTCTTTCTTGGCCATGTACCCTTTCAATTAAACCAGCCATATTGTCCGAGAGTTTTTTTTGAAACAACGATTTTTTTGAATTGCGGTTTATTTTAATCCACAGTAAAGAAGTAAAGATAAATATATAACTCATTGAATTTTTGAAACTTTCCGTAAAAGTCGAGTACGCTTGCCGAGTTTTGGTGCAACTGGCAAGGAATTACGGCCGGTCCGAGATGGCCCACATCGACGCGTTGGCCAAGGCCGAAAACATTCCGGCCAATTATCTTGCGCAGATTCTCACCGACCTGCGCAACGGCGGATTGATCGTCAGCCGGCGGGGCAAGCAGGGCGGGTACGCGCTGGCCCGGAAGCCGGAACAGATTACCGTGTTCGACATCATTAAGACAATCGAC
>SLOW01000022.1 GCA_007132315.1 Opitutales bacterium | reverse complement strand
CGCAAGAATTCGTCCCCTTCCGCTCCCGGAGTCTGTTCCACTCGATCACTCCTCTCGCCGCCCTCGCCGTGGCCGGAGCCGCTGCAACCGCGTTCGCCTACGAGGAGGATCGCGATCCGCTGAGCCACGAGATCCATTCCCACGAACGGCCGCGGCCGCCGGTGATCGACCCGGGCCCCGCCGGTCCGCAGGCGCCCGTACCGTCCGACGCCACCGTCCTGTTCGACGGTTCCGGTTTCGACAGTTGGGAGCACCCGGACGGATCGGAGGTGCAGTGGGAACCGGTGGAGGATGAGGCCATGAAGGTCGTTCCGTACAGCGGCGACATCCGCACGCGGAACACGTTCGGCGATACACAATTATACGTGGAATTCAAGTTTGTCACGGAGTCCACGCTGGAAGGACAGGAGCGCGGCAACAGTGGCGTCTTCTTCGGTCCCTACGAGGTACAAATTCTGGATTCCCATGAGAACGACACCTACCTCGACGGCCAACTGGGCTCCATCTAATGCCAGTACCCGCCCCTGGCAAACGCCTCCCGCCCGGCGGGCGAATGGCAGAGCTTCAATATCATTTACCGCGCGCCGGTGTTCGAAGACGGCGAAGTCGTCCATCCCGCGCGGATGACCGTTTTCCACAACAACGTTCTGATCCAGGACAACGAGGAACTGGTTGGCCCGACGACCCACGCCGAGCGCGGCGATTATTTCGAGCACCGCGACGTCCCCATCCTGCTCCAGGACCACCACGACGATCCGGTGTATTTCCGGAATATCTGGTTGCGGGAGCTGAACTGACGCCTCCGCGGCCGGGCTCCCGGTCGCGCGAGGATTACCCGTTGGTCATGCATCGGTCGGCTGGACCTTTCGGACGTCGTCGGGAAGCAGGAGGCAGATCTGGACGCCGGGACCGTGGACGCCTTCGATCATAATGCCTTCCACATCGGCGGTCTTCGACGGGCCCGTGATCCAGATCACGTTGGGATCGTCCTCCATGTGCGCCACCGCGGCGGGAGTGTCGCGAAAGATCTCATCCCGGCGCACGCACGCCACATGCACCCAGGGAGCCAGCGCTCCGAGCCGGCTGGAGGTGCCGCGGTCGGTCACCACGATGCTGCCGGTCTCGGCGATGGCGCCGCGGGCGCGGGTGATGCCAAAGCGGTAGTCGTCGAGGCGGTCGCGGTCGAAACGGTCCTCAATCGTGAAGCCCGACCCGAAGTATGGCGCCAGGATGGTCTGAAGGTCGGGATCGATGTAGCCTGTGGTGTGTTCGAACGATTTCAGGTATTCGACGAGTTCTTCCGGTGAGGTGATCGGCAGTCCGTTGACCGCGACAAAGCGCTCGGAGAAGCGCTCCCACAGGTCCCCATCAAGGGAGCGGATCGCCGTCACGGCCAGACTCTCGTCGTACTCCGGATACGGCGTGCGGTCCTCGATACCAGCGAGCGAATCGCGCACCCGCTTCAAAATGGTCTCCCGGTCTCCGCTCACGACTCGCCTCCCTTCTCCTTGGCATGGATTTTCATCCACTTGCGAAACGCTCCGCCGCGCCACGGCGGCAATTCCCGCGAATGCCTCCAGGCGCGGAGGGCGGGCACCGGTATCAGGTTCATGGGCACATAATTCATGACCTTCCCCGCCGCGAGCGAGGCCCGCCAGACGGACGGCTTGCTGGCCATGTAGGCCCAGCCGCCCATGGGCGGTGTGCCGGGGGATTTGACACCCTCCTGTTTGGCCCGATCCCGCAGGCGCAGGAGCAGGTCCGGTATCGGAATATCGACCGGGCAAACCTCTTTGCACGCGCCGCAGAGGCTGGACGCCTTGGGCAGGTCCGCCAGTTCGGGAAACTTGTTCCCCGCCAGAAGCGGCGACAGCACCGCGCCAACCGGACCGGGATAAACACTGCGGTAGGCGTGGCCCGAAGCCTGACGATAGACGGGGCAGACGTTCATGCACGCGCCGCACCGAATACAGCGCAGGATGTCGCGGCACTTCGAGGCCAACAACTCCGTGCGTCGGTTGTCGAGCAGGATCAGGTGCATCTGACCGGGCCCGTCCGGCTGTCCCTCGACCTTCGGCCCCGAGATGAACTCGGTGTAGACGGTGAGCTGCTGGCCCGTGGCCGAACGACCAAGCAGGCTCAGAAAGAGCGGCAGGTCGCGCTCACGCGGAATGATTTTCTCAATTCCCGTCACGGCGATGTGAATATCGGTTCCGGCGAGGCAAAAGCGCGAATTCCCTTCGTTCGTGACCAGCACCATCCGACCGCTCTCAGCCACGAGAAAATTCGCGCCGGTCAGTCCCACCTGAGCCTCCAGGTATTTTTTACGCAGAAACGTTCGAGCCCGGGCGGTGATCGTTTCCGGACGGTCGTCGTAAGCGCCCAGCCCTTCCCGCTCGAAACTCCGAGCGATGCCCCGCCGGTTCTTGTGGATGATGGGCTTGACGATGTGGCTGGGGTGGTCGTGGTCGATCTGGACGATAAACTCGCCGAGGTCCGTCTCCAGACTTTCGATACCCTCCTTCTCCAGGAAAGGCGTCAGGGCGATCTCCTCGGTGGCCATGCTCTTTGACTTGACGATCTTGTCGGCCCCGTTTTCGCGCATGATTCCGAGCACCGTCCGGCGGGCGGCTTCGGCATCGGTGGCCCAATGCACCCGCACCCCGTTGGCGATCAGTTTTTCCTCCACCCGGGGCAGGTAGGTATCGAGATTTTCCAGGGTATGTTGCTTGATTCGACCGGCGGTGCGCCGCAACAAGTCCGGATCGGCAAAATCGCTTGTGAGCGAAGCCAGTCGCTTGTCGTAACCACTGCTCGATCCGTCGAGAACGGCGTGCCGGACCTCCTCTTCCAAATCGCGGGCGAACACATCGATGGGCTGTGCCTTCATGAAATCAGCCCTCCGTTGCGCAGGGAGTCGCGCAGCACTTGCACGACGTGACGGATTTCAACGGGACGACCCTCGCGGGTCGCCATGCCCCCGAGGTGCATGAGGCAGCCCATGTCGCCGGATACAAGATAGTCCGGTTTTTCCTTGAGGGCATGCTCCAGCTTCAGGTGGCCCATGGCTGAGGAAATGCTGGGAAAGGTTACCGAAAAGGTTCCGCCAAAGCCGCAGCATTGCTCGGCTTCGCCGAAGGGCGTCACCTCGACGCCGTCGATCGACTCCAACAACTTCCTCGAAGCCGGGCCGCTGTCGGTCTCTCGGGTGTGGCAGGAGCGGTGAAAGGCGATTCGGCCGGGGAATCGCCCCGGCCAGGAGTCGATGCCAAGGCCGTTGACGATGTAATCGCTGATTTCCCAGGTACGGGAAGCCAGCCGGCCGATTTCGTCCGAATCCGATTCTTCCTCGAATTCGAGAGGCGCGCCGTGGAACAGCATGGCCGCGCAGGAACCGGACGGAACCACCACCGGCTCGGCTCCGGAAAACGTCTGCACGCAGTGACGCACCACCTTTCGCGATGATTTCCAGTCCCCGGCGTTGAACGCCGGCTGCCCGCAGCATGTCTGGCCTTCGGGAAAACTCACCTCACACCCAAGGTGTTCCAGCACCTGGACCGTGGCGATGGCGACATCGTCGAAAAATCCGTCACATAAACAAGTCGCCATCAACTGGATTTTCTTTCCGGGCGCAGGGTGCCGATCGGTTCGCATCATACCGATCAAAGTAAACCGCGGCTGTTCGCTGGCAACGTTTTTCCGAATCGGCGGACCAATTTGCTGACCACGTGTGACCGGAAAGCGGCCGGGATTCGACTCAGAAGGAGCAATCGGGCTCGATATCGAGTCACGGACCGTGGCGGCAGGCGCGGAACGTCGGAAAATTACTTCGAGTAGGGACCGCTGCCAGCGCACGGGAACGACGCCACAAACGCGGCCGGCTTTGATCTTGCTGAATCGTGTCCAGGTAAACGGAATAGAGGGAATCGGTCATTCGATAGTGCGGCTTGAGGTTTAGATCGACCCGATACGAGTATCCATCTTCCGTCACCCTCCCGACATCGACCGCCGAGAACTCGAAAGGAGCGCCCTCCACCGGCTTCAGGGCCTTCAGCAATTCGCGGTGTGGCCCGACCAGCGACGGAATGGCCGTCTCCCCCTGGAGATCGGCGCCAAGCATCACCGGGCCGAAAAAGAAGGCCACTCGGTTCGGGTCATCCGGCATGGCCTCGATCTTCAACGCCATGGGCAGATCCAGCTCGATGACATCACCGTCACAAAACGTCCGGTGGATTTCGTAAAAACCCGCCCGGCGATCGGGCGTCTCCACCCGACGACCATTCAGTGAAATCTCCGCGTCCTCGCACCAGCCGGGTTCGCGTACCAGCAGGGTCAGTGCGACCGGCCGGTCGCACGAGAAACGGAGGCGAGTTCCCGCCTCCAGAGGAAATCCGGTTTCCTGGCGCACGTTGACTCCCATTTCGGGCCAGGCCAACTCCGAAGCGATGAATAGGTTGACGTACAAACTGGCGCCGGAATGGAAGTAGATGCTCTCGCCGTATTTCGCGTGGTTCTCGAGTCCCGTGCCGACGCAACACCACCAGGAAACGGTCGCGTCGCTGAAATACTTGCGGGCGGGACGGTCCAGAAATCCTTTGTATTTCACCATTCCGGTACGGGGATG
>SLOW01000161.1 GCA_007132315.1 Opitutales bacterium | reverse complement strand
TCCATTGTCTTTATTATACGATGTACCGTTTGGTTTTCGGTGGATCGGCTCGTCGGTCCCGCAAATGGCGAAAGGATCCGGAGCCGGATCTTATCAGGCAGGGCTTTTGGTCGGGCGTCGGCGCTGTTGCGGCCCGGGCGATGCCCTCGGGCGACGCCTCCGCGCTATTTTTAAGCCTTGCAATCTCCATGTTCACGAAAAACCATTTCCCGGGAAAAACAATCATTAAAATGAGGATTTACCCGATGCCCTGGATCGGGCCATCGGCGGGGGTGATCGGACCTTTTGCGCACGGTTGTTTCCTCGATACATCACGGAGAAAGGCATGGACAAGCTGGAGGAGATTTTTCAGATGCAGGAGAAGCTGAACGAACGCATCGGCGTATCGGTCAAGGCTTTACCGGAAGAGGAACAGGTTCGCTGGCTCCTGAATTACACGCGGGCCATCCAGCAGGAAACGGCCGAACTGATCGACTCCGTACCCTGGAAATGGTGGGCCCGCTACCAGGAGTTCGACAAACAGAACGCGCGGGTGGAGATCGTGGATCTCTTTCATTTTCTGGTTTCCGCGGCTCAGGTGCTCGGCATGTCGGCGGACGACGTCTATCAGGCCTACCTGAAGAAGAATCAGGTCAACCACAGTCGTCAGGACGACGGTTACGCGCGGAAAAAGGACGATGATTCCCGGCATATCTGATCCGGGATGATCCCGGAGGCTAGCGCAGCGTCTGGTTCAATTCGTCCAGGCGCCGACCGGCGAGCGTTTGTTGCGGAACGTTGAGCTGCCGCCTGGTCTGACTGTAGAGAATGCGGGCGTCGCCCGTGTGTCCGGTCTCGTGGAGGTGGTTGAGGAAGGGCGAGGCGATTTCGTACAGAAAATTCGAGCCGGACACATGGCCGCGCAGTTGCGAGAGCACCTGGCGGTAGGCATTGACGATGTCGCCGATTTCACCGTTATCGTACGCGTGCTCCAGGAAGGTGCGGGAATAACGCATGCTCAGATCCGGCCGGTTGCGGCGGTTGTCCTGACTGATGTCGCGCAACAGGGCGAGGGCCTCGTCGAAGGCATCCCGTTCGAGCAGGCTTTTCGCCAGGCGGCCGCGGTAATCGGCGTTGACGTGGGGGTGGTAGGCGAAAGCGCGGGCGGCCTGGGTCAGCGTGTTCTCGTAGGCCGCGGTGCGGCCGCTTTCCCGGTTGATTTCGGCGACCAGGTCCCAGGCCTCGCGATTGCGCGCTTCGGCTTGCACGGCGCGGCGCGCCGCCTGGAGGGCGTCCCGATCGCGCCCGGCGAGCTTGAATTCCCGGGCGAAGGCGCTGTGGTAGCGCGAGCGCCGGTACTCCGCCGTGCGGTGGAAGTATTCCTGTTGAAAATGGATTTCGTGATCGTCGATCGTGCGCCAGGTTTGCGGGTCGAGGGCGTTTCCGGTGCGATAGTTGTGCCGTTCGTAGCGGCCCACCTCGAGGTTCCAACCCCGGGTCGGACCCTCGAAGTACCCCATCCAGGCGTGCCGGCCGTTGTCCCCGTAGCCGGAGAAGTATATCGTCGGCAGCCCGAGCGCCTTGCCGACCTGAGTCGCGAAGTACGTCTGGTCGCCGCAGATTCCGCCGGCGCGTCGAATGGTCTGCAGGCGGTAATCGTCTTCCTGCCAGCCTTCGACGAAATCCGGCAGGTGTGGCCCGTAGCGCCTGTAATCGTACCGCACCATGAAATAGGTTCGGCCGAACTGCGCGACTCCGGGCCGGATGGACTGCTGAGCCCAGTGGAGTTCGTCTTCCGGGGCGATCAGATCGACCGTGAAACGGAGTTTGCTCGCCGCCAGATTGCGGGGGTCGAGCAACAGGCGTCCGGCGCGGTGGCTCGAAACGAAGAAGGCGAAGGTGTCCTCCGGCGCCATCAGCCGGGAGGGGAGCATGCCGTCGGGGACGCTCAGGGGCCAGTTGCCCGGGGGCGGCTGGTCGTGGACGAGGGCGATGGCCAGCGCCAGCGATTTGTACTCCTCGAAGGTGTTGGCGTTTGCGCGATGCAATTGGGCTAGGATTCGGGAAACCTCGTTGAGATGATCGTGCGGCGAAATCAGGTCGAAGAACTCCCTGGAAAATGCCGCGTCACGACAGGCCGACATCAGGAGCCGCGGAGACCAGTCGTGTCCGAAAGGCCGGCCACCACTCGCGAGCTCGCCGTGGAATGGATTCTCCTGAAACAGGTCGATCCACCGGTACAGCAGGTACCAGCGCTCGACCGGCGGGCGGTAGTCGCCCCGGTAGGCCGCCAGGAGTCCTGCGCGCAGGTGTTCGGCCAGGAGGCTCCAGTCTCCCTCGCTGCCGGTCCGCAGCAGATGGCCGATGGTCGAATCCGATGGAGGTTCGTTAAAATTCAGGCGGGGAAGGCGCGGCACGCCCGCCGAAGTCGCGCGATCCCGGCTCTCCGACGCCAGCCGTTCCAGCGGCGTGAGGCGCACCTGGCCGCTTTCCTCGATCCGGAGCAACGCCGAATGGCCGTCCGTTCCGAGCAGCTCCGCCCGCAGGGAGGCGCCATCCGACGAGCTCCAGGTTTCCCATCGGTCGTCGGCCAAGCCGGCGGGTGCGGACCAGATCATCAGGAACAGAAACGCGGCCGCCAATCGGCCGAGGCCCGCCGGAGGGCGAAGATCGCGCGATGCGGGAGGGGAAACGGGTTGGGACGGGTCCATGGCGTCAAGTCGGGAAAAATTCGAGGGGAGCAACCTCTCTCTCACCGATACCGGCATTTTGTTGTCGAGTAAAGGAAACCCGGGTGCTATTTTTACCTATTATGGTCCAATTCCTCAAGTTCACCCTAGCCGGTTTGTTCGCGTTGATGCTCTTTGTCGGGGCGCTCTTTTTCCTCGTTGTGGGCGTGTTGAGCGTATTCGCGAAGGATCCCTACGTGGTGGAGGATAACTCGGTGCTGGTGTTCGATATGACCGTGAACCTTTCCGACGCGCCGCCATCCAGTGATTTCGGGGACTTCATCGAGGAGGCGATGGGGCTGGGGCGGATCCGCACCCACGGCCTCCGCGAAGTGGTGGACGCCATCGCCGCGGCGGCGGAAGACGACCGCATCGGCTCCATCTTCCTGCACGGCGAATTCGTTCCGTTCGAGTACGGTTCGGGCTACGCCGCGCTGCTGGAGGTGCGGCAGGCTCTGGAGCGGTTTCAAGAAACCGGAAAACCGGTCATCGCCCATTTGAAGAGTCCGCGAATCCGGGATTATTACCTGGCGTCGGTCGCCGACAGCGTAGTGGTGGATCCGTACGGAATCGTCGCCCTCGGGGGAATGGCTTCCCAGCAGGTTTTCCTCGGCGAAGCTCTGGAAAAACTGGGTGTGGGCATCCAGGTGGCGCGGGCGGGCGACTACAAGTCGGCTGTGGAGCCGTTTACCCGCGACGGGATGAGCGAGGAAAACCGCGAGCAGACCCGCGAGTTGCTGGAGGACCTGTGGGCCGGCATTCTGGCCCCGGTAGGAGCGAGCCGGGGGATCGAGCTGAACCGGCTGCGGCAATTGACCGACACCCACGGCTGGTTCTCAGCGGAGGACGCGGTCGAGCACGGTTTGGCCGACCGGGTGGGTTATTTCGACGAAGTGCAGGCCATGCTCGCGAAAACCCACGGTTTGGACGACTTTCGTGATGTCCCCCAGGCCGATTTGAAATCTTACATCGCCGAGATCGGCGGACCCGCCCGTCGGCACGGGCGGGGAGCCGGCAAGCTGGCCGTTGTGTACATGGAGGGGAATATCGTGGACGGCAAAGGCGGTATGAGCGACGTGGGCGGCGACCGCTTCGCCCGGGAGATGCGTCAGCTTCGTCGCGACGACGATGTCGGCGCGGTGGTGGTCCGGGTCAACAGCCCCGGCGGGAGCGTGGCGGCCTCGGAGGTCATTCTGCGCGAGGTTTCCCTCACCCGCGAGCACAAGCCGGTGGTCGTCTCTTTCGGATCCGTGGCCGCATCCGGCGGTTATTGGATCGCCACCGGCGCCGACCGCGTGTTCGCCCAGCCCAATACCATCACGGGTTCGATCGGTGTCTGGGGGCTGGTTCCAAATATCGAAGGGCTTTCGGAGAATCTGGGCATCGGCTGGGAGACCGTCAAAACCAGCCCGTTCGCCGATCTGATGAGCCTGACCCGGCCGAAATCCGACGAGGAAATGGAAATTATCCAGGGATTCGTCGAACAAATCTACGATGACTTTATCGACCGGGTCGCGCGCGGCCGGGATCTCGACCGGGATGCGGTGGCGGATCTGGCCGGGGGACGCGTCTGGTCGGGTGCCCGTGCGCTGGATCTCGGCCTGGTGGACGAGATCGGGGGGATTTCACAGGCGATTTCGGCCGCGGCGGAGATGGGCGAACTGGGGGACCGGTGGACTCTTTACGAGTATCCGGCGGCCCGGGGCGTCTCGGAGATGCTGGCCGAACTCTTCGCCGACCGGCCCCCGGTCCTGGAAAAGAAGCTGCGCACGCTGCCGGTCTGGCAGGAGTTGCGCACCCTCGAATCCCTCAACGACCCGCGCGCCACGTACGCGCGGATGCCCTTCAATCTGTACTTGGACTGAAGCGGAGCGGCCGGCGGCGGGCGAGTGAACCGGGCTTGACAAGCCCGCCTCCACGGCGG
>SLOW01000322.1 GCA_007132315.1 Opitutales bacterium | reverse complement strand
CCGATCTCAAGCTTGGGAAGCTCGCATAATGGCCGTTATACTACGCCCGCGTTGGCGGCGTCGCGGGTTGGGCAACGCCGGATCCCGGATGGTGGGAACTAAAACTCCGGGGGCTTCTGAAATCAAGCGCAAAGCGAATGGGCGGCGAATTCGTCGCGGCGAATACTTTTTTCTTTTCAGAGAAGGGTTCCTTGTTCAAGCTTGGCTCCGGTTTCTTTCGCTTTCAACCCTGGATCCCGATGCCCTTTTGTTTTCCGACAACCCCTTCCCCGCGTTCGTGGCGGCTACCCGTCGGCGGGGCCGCGCTGGTTTGTGCCTTGGCGGCGGGACCGCTCGCGGCGCAGCCGGATACGGAGTCGCTGGACGTTCTGTTACACGAAGCGGTCGAGGCGTTTTCGGCCAGCCGTTACGCCCGGGCGGCCGATCGTTTCGCCGCGATCAAAGAACGGCACGGGGACGATCCGCGTCTGCGTGAACGCGGATTCCTCAGGCGAATACTGCCGTTGCGGGGTTACGCCCAACTGCAAAGCGGGGCGCCCGCCGCGGCGGTGGAGACTTTGGAGGGGTACCTGGAGCATTTTTCGGAAGACGGCCGACCGAACGCCTTTGTTCTCTATCACACAGCCCTGGCCAACCGTCGGGCGGGGCGGGTGGAAGAAGCGTTGGGCTATTTCGAAACCTACAACACCCACTACCCGGATCGTCCCGAAGCGACGCTTTCCATCCTCCAACGGGTGGAGATTCTCTTTGAGCTGTCCCGCCGGGAGGAAGCGGAAGCCCTGCTGCGAACGTTCGCGGAATCCGACGCCCCCGAAGAGGCGCGGCAACGGGCACGCCTGACGGGCGCCCGCCGCGCGCTCGATGCCGGAGGAACGGAATTCGCCCGTCTGCTGCTCCTCGATTTCCCGTGGAATCTCGAAGCCACCCGGAATCTCTCCGCGCTGTCCGCCGCAGCCCTCCAACTCGGCGACAGGTTGATGAAAGAGGATCGTCACCGGGAAGCCCTGCGTGCCTACCGGCTGGTGCTGCCCCGCCGGCAATTGATCGCCGCCTACGAAGAGCGCATGCGGGATCGCAGGAATCGCGGCCCGTTGTCCACACCGGGGTCCGCCCAACCCGAACGAGAATCGGAACGCATCCGCACACTGCGGGAAACCCCGGACCACACGCCCGCTTGGAAACTGCGCAAAGGCCGGGCCTTTCTGTTCGGCGGCCGGCCCCGGGAGGCGTGGCTCGTATTCGAAGCAATCGCCCTGGATGACTCCATGCCCGCCGACGTGCGGGAACAGGGGCACTACCATTGGATCCTGGCCGCGCAGGATCTTGAAGAATGGGAGGAAGCCCTGACCATCGCCCGGAACCACACCGCGCGTTACGCGGACAGCGAACTCGCTCCCCGGGCGTTTTATCTGATCGCCCAGGCGCACCGGGAACAGCGGCGGCACGCCGAGGCGGTCGACGTGCTGACCGACCTGATCGACGGCTTTCCGGATCACCCGCTCGCCCAGCGCTGGACATTCACCCGGGGATTCTGTCTCGCTCTTCTCGACAAGTATTCCGAAGCGCGCGGGAGTTTCGAACAGGCGCGCGACACCTTCGCCGAAAGCGGACTGACGACGCGGGCCGACCTGTGGCACGCCCTCACCTATTTTTTCGAGGCCGATTACGAAACCGCGCTGAACCGGATCGATGAACTCGCCGACGCTTACGCCGATCATCCCATGGCCGGCGAGATCCTGTACCGGCGCGCCGTCATTCTGTACGCCAAAGGCGACGGAGTCGCCGCGCTCGAATCGGCCCGCACCTTCACCCAGGACCACCCGTTGCACGAACGCCACGCCGAAGCGCTGGTGTTGAAAGGGGATATCCTTTTGGCGGCCGGGGATCTCGAGGAAGCAATTGCGATCTATTCCACGGTGCCCGCTGAAAGGGAGTCGTTGCACCTGTACGCGACCTTCCAGATCGGCAAGGCCCTCCGTG
Organism: Opitutales bacterium; assembly: GCA_007132315.1. GTDB lineage: Bacteria > Verrucomicrobiota > Verrucomicrobiia > Opitutales > T3Sed10-336 > SLOW01. The sequence continues at coordinate 14,618 of SLOW01000322.1, read as the reverse complement.
CCCAGGGCGAATACGCAACTCTGGCCCGGCATTTCCGGAACCACTTGGAATCGGGCCCCGGCTACGCGCTCCCGCGCGTCAGCGAGGCCCTCTACTGGATCGGCTGGGCCCAGGTCCGGCTCGGCCGGCCGGAGTCGGCGCTAAATCTCTATCTCGACACGCTCGATCACTTCGGAGACGACCGGGACGCCGGTGAATTCGGTACCATCCTCTCGGCCCTGGCGGATCTACACGACCAGCTTTCGGAGAACCACATCCGCGACGCCGCCACCCTGCCCGCCCGAGCGCGGATCCTGGTGGCGACATCAGACTTCGAGAAGTGGCTGGAAAGCGAACGTGAACGCGCCGAACGAAAAGAACAACCCACCCGGTACGCCCGCCTGACTCTCGCGTTGTCCCAACGCCGCCGGTCCGCTGGCCGCACGGGCACCGCCGACACTCTCCTGCTGGAGCTGGCCAACACCATTCCGGCGAACCGACTCGACGCCCGGTGCCTCGGCCACGCCGGTTATCATCTCGCGAACAATCGGTTGGGCGCGGGAGAAAGCCTGCTCCGCCGCCTGCTGGAGGACTTCCCGGAATCCCCCGAGCGGGCGTATGCCTATTACGGACTCGCCCGTATCGCCGAGCGCGAAGGCGACCACGAGGAAGCCCTCCGGCTGCTGCGTCGTTTTCAAACCAATACACCCGGACACGCCCTGGCGATCGATGCCGGTCTTCTCCAGGCCGGACTGCTCCGGCAATCCGGCTCGACCGGCGCCGCCCGCCGGGTTTACGAGGACCTTCTGGCCAACCGCGCCGCGCGCGGGCGGCCTCAGGCCCGCGCGCTCCTCGGTCTGGCCGAAATCCATCAGAACGAAGGCCAACCGGAACAAGCGATCGCCTACTACCAAAGGATCTACACGGTTTTTCGCGCCTACCCGGAATTCACCGGACAGGCCTATTACCAGAGCGCCCTGCTTTTCGAAGAACTCGGTGACGTCGAATCGGCTCACGCCACGCTGGCCGAACTGGAAACCATGGAAAGATTCGACGCCTTGCCTTTCTCGGACGAATCCCGACGGCACCGCGAGCGCCTGGCAAACGCACTGCCGGGCGACGACGCGGCCCAAACCTCAACCTCCGCTCCCGAATCCTCGCCATGATCCACCTCCTCCACAACCCTGTCGGGCTGCTGTTCGCCGCCGTTCTCGCCGTTGCCGGGGCGCCATCGAGCGACGGCACCCCCGCGGCTTTTCGCGGCGAAGCCACGGTGGAGCTGCACAACGGTCGCACTTATACCGGAGAATTGGCCGGGGTGCGGAAAGGCCGGGTATCGGTGCTGCTCTGGGAAGGCAGCGGCGAGATCGAGTACCGCCTGGCGACGGAAGAGATCAAAGCGATCGACTTTCCGGGAACGGAAACGGCAGCCTATTCCATGGAATTGTACCAGAACGGTCGGTACGTAGAAGCGATTCCACTGCTCGAAGTCGCTTACCGGCAACGCTCGGCTTACCTCGATATACTCAACGAAAAACAGGAAGAACCGCTGGTCGCGCTGGCCCGCGCCTATCGCTCCACCGGCGCGGACATCGACGCGATCGCCGTCGCGCGTCGCCTGGCGCGGAGACTCGCCTCTGCGGAACACCGGGACGCGATGGAAACCCTGATTCTCACCGCCTATCTCGATCTCGATCTGCACGAACGCGCCGCCGAACGGGCCCGCGCCTGGTGCTCGCGGCAGGAACGTTACGCGCGGTCCGCCCTGGGATGGTGGATCCTGGCCGAGATAGCGTTGCTCGACGACGATCCCGAAGAGGCACTTTGGATCGCGCTCCAACCGATCACCTTTTCCACCGTCCGCTCCATGCCTTACCTGGAAAACACCTACACGACCGCACTGCGCGCCTGTTACGCTCTGGAAAAAAACCGCCAGGGAACGCATCTGTACAGCGAAATGAAAGAGCGCGGCCTGGTGTGGCCGGACAGCGCCCTCGCCGAAGCCGCCGATCACTACCGGACGCTGTGGAAAGAAAAGGAAAGGTCGTCGGACGGCGACATCACCCCGGAGAAACTGGAGATGGATTCACGCCCGCCGCGCGAGAATCTCGATCTTCCGCTCCGGGACGTGCGCCGCATCCTGCTCTCGCTTCCCAACGAATCCATCGAACCCAACCCCGAACAACGCAATCCATCATGATCCGCTTGCAAACGCTCCCCGCCGTCGCCCTCGCACTGATGCCCTTCTCGATGCTCCGGGCCGATGAAACCGCCGCCGCAACCGGAAGTGAAATCAGTCTCTGGATTCTGCTTCAGCAGGGCGGCTGGGCGATGTTCCCCCTGGCCGCCTGTTCGATCGCGCTGTTTTTCCTCGTGTTTCACTGCCACCGGGAAACCGCCGCGCCCCGGTTTTTCAGCGAACGCACCCCGCCGGTACTGAAGCCCCTGATGGAATTCCGGGAACTCCCGCAGGTGAGGGAGCACCTGGCGGCCGCACCCGGGATCCTGTCCAGGTGCCTCGAAATCGCACTCCAGAAAGCCCGCCCCGAACAGCCCGACGCGAACAAGGCGCAGATCGAAGCATCGCTGGCGGAATCTCTCGAACACGAGGAAAGCGGTATCGCGCAATGGATCAATTACCTCAACGTGGTGGCGACGGTCGCTCCGATGATCGGGCTGCTCGGCACCGTCAGCGGCATGATCGGGGCGTTTCAGACGATATCCACAGGCGGCATGGGACGCCCTGAACTCCTGGCCGGAGACATCGGCCAGGCCCTGGTGACGACGGCCACCGGACTCACCATCGGAATTCCGGCCATGATCGCGTACTTCGTCCTGCGCAATCGGCTGGAGAATCGCATGCTCGCGACGGCCCGGGCGGCGACGGAGTTGGTGGACGCGTTGGCGGGTGAGTTGGCCGCGTCGTGCGCGGTGGCTGAATCGCCCGCCGGGTACGAAACCGCGACCGAATAGCATTGCGCTCAGAACAGCGTATCAAAGCAACGTCAACATCCTCGTTTCCGGTACACTGGTCAGTCCACCTTGAGCGGAATGTCCTCGGGCCGAAGCCCCTGCTTGAACTGCTCGCCGAAACCGGCCGGGTTGGGGTCGTACTCGCCGATCAAGTCCGCATCGAGCCCTTCCTTGGGAATCTTGTCTTCCAAACCCAGCGCCCAAAAGAACCCGTTCAGGGCCAGGCGGCGCATGGATTCGTCGAAGAAATCGGCGGGATGTCCCAGTGTCGTGAAAAAGACGCGGCTGCGTCCGTCTTTCCCGTCGTAATGATGCGTCCAAGCCACCGGATGCGGTTCGTCGAAAAGCTCACCTCCGGCATCCTCACCCCGAACGGCCTGCCCCACCAGCAACGGCTCGGCGTTCTCGTGGAGAGGCGAAACGCGGTAGAGCCAACTGCGCGCGTGAAAATCGCGCACGCCGCGAAGAACGGGATGTTCGGCCCGCTCTTCGATGGCCCGGACGTCAGTGGAATTGGCGCCGCCCAAATGCGAGATCCACTGTTGCCCGAAAACCTCCCTCGGCCAGGAATTATCCATATCACTCCTGGGATGATCTCCGCCATAACGGAACGCGTGGGTCGCAGTCCGAAAGCCGGCCATGGGTTTGCCCGATTCCGCGAATTCGACAATGTACCGCAACTGGTCGTCCGGAAGCCGTCGAAACCGGGTGTTCATCACCATCATATCGGCATCTTTCAAGGCGTCCAGGCCAGGAATGTTGTCGGCTCGGTTCGGATCGATGTAGCCCTCATCGGAGAGGGCATAACGCACCGTCACCTCAAACCCGTACCGGTTCTTCAATATCCGGGCCAGCATCGGCATCGTTTCTTCCGACCGGTATTCTTCATCACCGGTCACGAATACAATATGAAGACCCTCACCGGCGGGAGCCTCCGAGGCCTGGGAGTGGGGTGGATTCATAAACAGCCCGCCGCACATCATGGCGACAGCGGTTAGTCCTGCGATCTTTTTCAAGCGTGTCACGCTCCGACTCGAGTGTATTCTCATGTTCATAGTCCTATTGTTAAGAGGTGGACGAATGCTTCGCCCATTGTTCGCGAATAAAACTGAATCCGCCTTTGTAAATATCCTCAGGCGCGTTGAACTCAAGCCAAACGCGCGTCACGTCCGCCAGTTCGGGTAAGGTCCGGCCGAAGATCATAGGTGGCCGCCGTGAAGGAGAGCCCTTCCTCGCCTGGCATCGATTCATTGAACCCGTAGTAAAAGACAAAGGCGACATCGGCCTCCACCCGAATACGGCTTTCCATAAGAATCGCACACCTCCCATCCTGAGTTCCTTCCAACGATGATCAAACAATTCCCGGCCCACCGGACGAGTAGCGGCCCGTGCGGGCCGAGGAAGTCGAACACTCGCCTCATACTCTCAAAACCCCGTCGTAGCCGTCAATCGACACCTGCAAAAACAAAACCAGCGGCGTTCCGCCACCGTTACTCCCGATTAAGAAGCGCCCCATTCGTGAGGCAAGAAAAAAAAAGACCATCAGCCGTCCCTTCGGGACTATTTCAATTCCACATGCGAACTATTTTCACCCGTCCCTCCGGGACCAATAAGGATGCATTTCAGATCCAGGCGGGAGCACCGCCCTTCAGGTAACGGAAATGCGGTCCCGGAATAAAGGTCAACCGGCGAAGGCGGGGGCGGCGGCGGATTCAGGTTCGGCGCGTTTTCTGTCGTTGTTGAAACGCATGGAGACGACTTTGGATACGCCTTTTTCTTCCATCGTCACGCCGAAGATCGCCTGGGCTTCGGATATGGTGCGTTTGTTATGGGTGATGATCAGAAATTGGGAATCCCGGGTGAATTCCTTGAGCATGCCGGTGAAGCGGCCGATATTCGCTTCGTCGAGGGGCGCGTCCAGTTCGTCCAGAACACAAAACGGACTCGGTTTGACCATGTAGATCGCGAAAAGCAGCGCGACGGCCGTCATCGTTTTCTGTCCTCCTGACAGCAGGACGATTCCCTTCAGCTTGGTACCTGGAGGCTGGGCGACGATGTCGATACCCGCCTCCAGCGGATCCTCCGATTCCAGAAGTTCCAGCGTCGCCTTGCCGCCTGCGAACAGGTTCTGGAAGGTGTACGTGAAGTTCTTTTTGATCTGCTCGAAAATTTCTCGGAAGCGGGTCGTGGAGCGCTCGTTGATGTCATCGATCGCCCGCAGCAGTTCGTCCCGCGATTCAACCAGATCCGCGTGCTGTGTATGTAAAAACTCGTGTCGTTCCTTCAACTCGGCGTATTCCTCGATCGCCACCAGATTCACCGGCCCCATCGAGTGGATACGGGAACGCGCGGCGTCGATCTCCCTCTTCACGGCGTCCCAATCGGTCTCATCCATCGCGGCCCGGTCTTCATCGGTCATGGGAGGACGTTCACCCTGCGCCTTTTTCTTCCGCTTTTTGTCGCCCTCCTCCTGTTCGTCGTCGAGTTCGAGCGGATGGGAACCGGCGGGCTCCTCCTCCGAGCGCCAGAGGCATTCGCGCCAATCGACCTCGGGCAGATTCACCTCGTACTCGCGCTGAATCTCCTCCAGCAGGTACTCGCGTCGCGACCGGCGTTCGGCCTGTTTGACCTGGAGTTGATTCAACTCTCCGCGTTTCTTGTCCAACTCGGCGCGCTGGTCGTGCAGCTTCTTTTCGGCCGACGAAATCGTCTCCTCCACGGAGGCGTATTCCTTTCGGACCGATTCCACCCGTTCGCGCGCCGCCTGGAGTTCCTTTTCCAATTTGGAGCCCTCCTCCTTGCGCTCGACGCGTTCCTGGTCGAGTTCGCCGATCTGGCGTTCGAATCGCCGGATCTCTTCGCGCCGGTGCTCCAGTCCCTTTTTCAGCTCTTGTTTCCGCGTCTCCATTTCGCTGAGGCCGCGGTCCAGCATTTCAAGACGCTGCTTTTTCTGGGCCAAATCGAAACGGACTTCGGAAAGTTTTTCGCGTTTCTCCTCCAATTCCCCCCGGATCTCCTGGATGCGTTTTTCTCCGGCGGCGATGGCATCCTTGTGCTGTTGGAAAACCTTCTCGGCCCCGGCCAGTTTTTCCTTGAGGGATTCGAAATCCTTCCGGGCGGCGGTCCGGCGCTGCTGGATTTGCGCCAGTTCCTTTTCCATCCGGTCGCGCCGATTGACGAGTTCCTCGCGGGCGCGCCGGGCGCTGTCGCGTTCGGCCTGCAAGGAACTCTTTTTTCCGCCGGCTTCGCGCACCTGTTCGTGCGACCGCTCGACCCGGTTCTCCGCCTGCTCCAGCTCAGCCTGAAGGGTTTCCGCCTCCTGCTTGAGGCGGGTGTGTTTCTCCTGTTCGGATGAAATCACCTTTTTCAGTTCACGGATTTCGGCCTCGCGCTGGAGGATGGAATTTTCGCGGCCCTTGAGCACGCCCCCGAAGAGCAGCCCCCGCCGGTCGATCAATTCACCCTTCGCGGTGACAACGTTGAGGAAATCGAAGTCGGGGTGATCCTTCCAGAATTTCAGGAACGCGCCAGCGTCCTCCGCGTAGAAACTCCGTCCGAGGATCGCCTTCAGCGGATGGTCCTCGCGGTCGCCTTCCACGGAGAAGAGCTCCGTTGCGGGCAGGATACCCGCGGGCAGTTCGTTCGGCCCGGCCGGTGCCCCCGGCGGGGAAAACGCGAGGCAAGCCTTGCCGAGCTTGCGTTGCTCGAGGGCGTCGATGACCGACAGAGCGACGGCCGGATCGCCGACGGCCACCGAATCCACCGCCGTTCCCAGCAACGTCTCCAACGAGCGGGCGTATCCGTCGCGCACCTGGATCCCGGCGGTGACCGGTGAACAGGCGGCACCCTCGGGCAGGGCCTCGTTCAGCTTCCCCTGGAGGAGTGCCTTGGCGCCTTCGCTGAATCCCTCCAGTTTTTCCTGCAGTTGCTGCAACAGACGAAGCCGTGCGTTGTTCTGAGCCAGGGAGCGGTCCGCCGCCTGGATTTCCGCCTGTTTGGCGCGGTAAGCCTCGCGTCCGGCACCCACCTGCGAACGCGCCTCCTCCAGTTCCTGTTGCGCGTTCGTCTGAACCTTGTCGGCCTCCTCCATCTCGCGCGCGACGCGCTGTAAATTCTCATCGGCCTTTTGAGTCTCGTCTTTGAGGGAGGCAATCTCCTCCTCCAACCCCGAAGTCCGGACCTCGTCGGACTTCAGGCTCAATTCCATTTCCGAGGTCTTCGAGCGGAGGCCGGTCACGTCGTTTTCGGCCCGGAGGAGGTTGCGCTTTTCGGTCGCAAGGCGTTCCTCTTCGCCGTTCAAACGTTCCTGGACCGAACGGACCTCCTTCTCTTTTTCCTGGAAAAGCCGATCCGACTCCGCCACCACATCGCGCTGCTGCTCCTTGCTCTGGGCGCTGCCGGCGGCTTCCTGGTCGGTTTCGCGCAATTCGCCCTCCATCCGTCGGATCTCGGACCGCGCTTCCTCCAAGCGGCCGGCGAAGTCCTCGCGCCGGGCGCCCGCCAGCCGGACGGCGTTCTCCGCCTGTTCTTGGCGCGAACGCAGGTCGAACACCGCCTGCTGGACTTCCTGCAATTTCGTATTGAGGGCGCTGCGTTCGACCTTGCGTTCGTCGATGGCAGCCTCGTCGTTTTCCACCTGTTTCGCCTCGCCGGCCACCTCGGTCTCAAGCCCTTTGACTTTGTCCTCCAGGGCGGTCAGTTCTTCGTGCAGGCGGCTGTATTGAAAACCGTTATACGCGAGATCGAGTTTCTCCAGGCGGTGACGGATTTTCTTGTAACGGAGCGCCTTGCTCGCCTGGCGACGCAAGCTGTTGATCTGCCGTTTGACCTCGTCGAGCACATCGGTCAGGCGGGCGAGGTTTCCCTCCACCAGCTTGAGTTTGTTCAGCGCCTCGCGCCGCTGGCTCTTGTACTTGGTGATACCCGCGGCTTCCTCGAAAATGGCGCGCCGCTCGACGGGGTTCGAGGACAGGATCTGGTCGATCTGTCCCTGGGCCATGATCGAGTAGGAGGAGCGGCCGATGCCGGTATCCATGAAAATGCGCTGGATATCCTTGAGGCGGCAGGCCTTGCCGTTGAGGAAGTAATCGCTCTGCCCGTCGCGCGAGACCCGCCGGGTGATCTCGACCTCGTGATACCCCTCCCCGAGCAGGGCTTCGCATTCGGTGAAGACCAACGTCACCTCGCAAAGCTGCACCGGCTTGCGCTGGTCGGTCCCTTCGAAAATGACGTCCTGCATCTTGCCGCCGCGCAGGGCCTTGGCGCTCTGTTCGCCGAGCACCCAGCGGATGGCGTCGGCGATGTTGCTTTTCCCGCAACCGTTGGGTCCGACTATGGCGGTGACGCCGCGGTCGAAACTCAACCGGGTGGCGTCGGCGAAGCTCTTGAATCCATTGGCTCTCAGTTCACGAAGATGCATATAAAAGACGGAAAACAGTTTAAAAGAAAAAGGCCTCCGCCAGCTCCACCTCCAGGGAGAGGAGCCGGACGGAAAACGGCAAAGTCATGTCGCTGCGTTCGAGCCGGGCCTCGACCACCCCGCCACCGGCCGCGAGGTCGGCCTTCCAGTGGAAGCGGCGGCCGTCGCTGTAGTCCGCCCGCAGTTCGAACGGGTGATCGGAGGCGCCGGGTTCCGCGGACGTGTCCGGGGGCGGGGGCGGGGCCTGTTCTTCGGCCCGCGCGGCGCAATCGGCGAGTCGCTCGCGGAACCACTGTCCGAGCACGCGGGCCTCGGCCGAAAACTCGGGGACGTGCCGAACCTCGATCGACTCGAGGTCGCGGCACAGCGACGCCGGCTCGAAAGTGCTCAGAAACTGGCCGATGGATTGCCGCACCGGAAGAAGCCGCGCGTACACGAGATCGCGGACCCGTCCGGGATGCGGCCATTCGATGGCGCTGACGTCGTCGGTTTCCAGGCCGGAGTCATAAACGACCCGTTTACAGGTTTTGAGAAACGAATGGTAACGCCCCGCGTTGCGGGCGGTGGAAAAACGATGGAACCAGTAATACGTGGGGAGATCGTTCTCCAGCAGGATCGAGACCTGGTTTTCCAGGAAGTCCTTGCTGCCTCCGGGATAGGCGAGGATCAAGGCTTCGCAACAGGAACGGTCGCGCCGGGTCTTGCCAATATAACATTCGGCGAAGACCTTGAGCGTCATGAGTGTGTCCTGCCGCCCCTTTTCCTCCGGGCAGAGGAGGATGATCCGGCAGGGATAGCGTCGTGCGAAGCGCAGGACGCCCATAAACAGGTCGTGCGCCTCCTGGACCGAAGCTCTGCGCCCCAGGTGCAGGATGAGATTCATCTGCGAGGCGCGGAACTCCTCAGGCTCCTGGCCGCCGGTACCGGGCGGGCTTTCCCACATGCGGGAAAGAGCGGTCTGAACGTCCGCCACGGGAACTTCGAGACCGGGCAGGGCTGAAAAGATGTTCTGCTGAATCGCGCTCATGGTGGTCGCTTGCTGTCGTTGTGCGCCGCCCGGCCTCAAGGACCGGCCCGGCGCCATTCGTGGCGGTTGTCCCACAACAGGCGCTCCGACGCCAGCGGTCCCCAGGAACCGGCGACATAGCTTGCCATCCCCCGGCGACCCAGCTTCCGCCAATGTTCGAGGATCGGCGTGATCAGGTACCAGGACGCCTCCGTTTCGTCGCCGCGGATAAACAGCGTGCTGTCGCCGACCATGGCGTCGAGGATGAGGCGCTCGTAGGCTTCCGGCGTGTTGGAACCGTAGGTCGTCCGGTAACGGAAGTGCATCTTCACCGGTTGCGTCCGGGTTTCCAGGCCGGGAATCTTCGAATTCAGGAGGAGCGTCGTGCCCTCGTCCGGCTGGATCTGGATCACCATGGTGTTCGAGGCGAGATCGAACCGTTCGGCATCGCTGAAGAGAATCCCGGGCGGCCGCTTGAACTGGACCGCGATTTCGCTGACCCGGCGCGCCATGCGCTTGCCGGAACGCATGTAGAACGGAACGCCCGCCCAGCGCCAGTTGTTGATGCTCAAGCGCAGGGCGGTGTAGGTCTCGGTGGCGGAATTCGACGCGACGCCCTCCTCGTCGGTGTACCCGAGTACTTTCCGGCCGCCGATCAAACCCTCCGAATACTGCGCGCGCACCACGTCGCTGGCATTTTCGTCGAGATCGAGCGGCTGAATGGCTTTGAGCAGTTTGACCTTTTCATCGCGAATATCCTCCGGGTCGAGCGACACGGGCGGCTCCATCGCGATCAGGCTGAGGAGCTGCATGGTGTGATTCTGAATCATGTCGCGCATCGCCCCGCTCTGTTCATAATAACTTCCGCGCGAGCCGACGCCGAGGTCCTCGGCCACGGTGATCTGGACGCACTCGACATAACGGCGGTTCCAGAGGGGCTCGAAGATCGAGTTGGCGAATCGCTGCACAAGCAGGTCCTGCACGGTTTCCTTGCCCAGGTAGTGATCGATGCGGTACACCTGCCGCTCGTCGAACTGCTCGGTAATGACGCGGTTCAGCTCCCGGGCCGACTCGAGATCGCTGCCGAACGGCTTTTCGATGACCACCTTGGAGGCGAACGGGGTGTGGAGATGGCGGCGCGCGAGCCCGCTGGCGCCGAGATTTTCGAGGATCGGTTTGAACACCGACGGAGGAGTCGAAATATAAAAGACGACCTGCACCTCCCGTCCTATCTCCGCCTCCACGGCCTCGATCCGTTCCCGCAGCGAGCGGTAGGGCGCCGGTTCGTCGTAGGCGCCCTGGTGGTAGAGCGCGTTGCCGCCCACCCGCTTCCAGATCTCGGGCTGGAATTCGCGACGGGAGTAACTGCGGACGGCCTCGGTGACCGCTTCGCGAAAGGCATTGTCGGCCAGCGGCTTGCGTCCAAACCCCACGAGGTAGAAATCCGGCGGCAAGAGGTTGTCGAGGCTCAGATTGTAGATCGCCGGAACCAGTTTGCGAGCGGTCAGGTCCCCCGACGCCCCGAAGATCACCACGACGGTGGGCGGAGCTCCGCGGTGTTTGCTCAGGCCCTCGAGGAAAGGATGACGTTGCTTCTCGTCGCTCAGCATAAAGGTCCCAACAGAAATTCAAAACCACCGGAACACAAGCCTTAATCAGGCCGGCGGCGGGACGGCGCGCTACCTCGACCGAAAACCTTTGGAAAACAAAGGGATGTTCTCGAAATGCAGAATCCGCTTGAGGGAAGGAGCCGCGAGATTGACCTCGACGATGTCGAACCGGAACGTCAGCGGTTTGTCCCGGACGGTCTTCAGGTATCGCCGGATCGCCCGCCGGAGGGCGTCCTTTTTGCGCTTCTCCACCGCCGCGAAATAGCCCGGCACCAGCCCCTCCTTCGCGCGGGTCTTGACCTCCACAAACACGAGCACGTCGCGGTCGCGGGCGACCAGGTCGATCTCCTCCCGGCCGTCCCGCCAGTTGCGCGCCAGCACACGAAACCCCTTCTCGCGAACCAAGAACCGTTCGGCGAGGCGTTCGCCGGCGCGACCGGTTTCACCATCGCACCGCTCTCCACCCGCGCGGAACTTTCTCAACCAGGGAATCATGGGATCGGGATATTCCGAAAACGGGTGGAGCCGATCGGGATCGAACCGACGACCTCGTCATTGCGAACGACGCGCTCTTCCAACTGAGCTACGGCCCCAGAAAATCAATCTCCACCTTAATTGAGCCAAAAACGGCCCGGAGTAAACCCCCAATTTTCGGGAAAACGCCCGATGTGATTTATCGCGACGCGACGCGTTATCGACTTGTATTCGGGCCGATTCTCGGATTAATACTGGACAAGGAACCGCACCAACCAATCAGACAAGAAGCAACAGGTATGGCAAAGAAAAACAACCGGGCCAGCGAGAAAACCGCCGCCACAAAGAAGAGCGCGGCCTCCAAGACCACCGCCGCCAAAAAGGCTCCGGCCAAAAAGGCCGCGGCTGTAAAGCAGCCATCGACCGCGAATCCATCCGCGGCGAGCGAAGCGGCGAGCAAGCCGACTGCCATGCGGCCGAGCCCGAGCCAAACGAGCGAGAGCCGGGCAACCGCCAGCCGGCCATCAACCCAGGCCACCTCCGCGCGGGCGGGCGGGAGCGAACCCGCTCCGGCGACCACGATCAGCGCGAAGGTGGACATCGGTTTCGGCAACGTCCTTTACATCCGCGGCGAAGGCCCCGGATTGAGCTGGAACAAAGGTGTGCCGATGGATTGCGTCGCCGCCGATGAATGGATCTGGCGCACCCGTTCGGCGTCCGGCGCCTTCGCCTGCAAAGTGCTGATCAACGATGAAATCTGGTCCACGGGCGACGACTTTCGGGTTCCGGCCGGCGAACGCCTGGTGTGTTACCCCTCCTTCTAATCGGTAGCGATCATCCGAACGGGCCATACCTCGAACGGACGGGGTTTTTGCTTTACCCGTGTTTCCGATTTAAGCCTAATGGCGTGCATGCCGCCCGCCAGACGTATCGAATCAGCCGAAATCCACGCCGCCCTGGAGGGCATGGCCGACGTCATCGCCGGGGACCATCGGGAAACGGGGAAGCTTGGAATCCTCGGCATCGCCGACGGGGGCATCGCCCTGAGCCGGCGCCTGGCGCAATTGGCCGGCGAGCGCCTCGGCCGGGAGCTTCCCATTGGGGTGATCGACATTTCCTTCCAGCGCGACGACATTTCGACCAATCCGATTCCCAAGGCCTCGAATCCGACGTCGATCCCCTTCGACATTGAAGGGGCCACGGTAATTCTGGCCGACGACGTTCTCTCCACCGGCCGGAGCCTGCGCGCCGCGCTCAATGAAATCTTCGACCAGGGCCGCCCCGCGCGGGTGCAGGCCGCGGCGCTCTTCGATCGCGGCGGGCGGATCCTGCCTTTTGATGCCGACTACCGCGGCTTTCGCGAAAGCATTCCAAGCGAACTGGTGGTGGATGTTCGCTTGAACGAAAAAAATCCCGAACACGACGAGATCCGCGTCGCCGAAGCCGCCAATCAACGATGAGCTGGACGAAAACACACCTGGTGGGAATCGAGGACCTCACGGTGGAGGAACTCGAAACGCTGTTCCGGGTCACCGCCGCCTTCAAGGGCATTCTCGGTCGCTCGGTCAAGAAGGTCCCCTCGCTGCGCGGCAAGACCGTGGTAAACCTCTTCCTCGAACCGAGCACCCGCACCCGGGTGGCGTTCGAAGTCGCGTCCAAACGGCTCAGCGCCGACGTGGTCACCATCACCGGCTCGGCCAGCAGCGTCACCAAAGGGGAAACCCTGCGCGACACCGCTCTGAACATCCAGGCCCTCAACGCCGACATCCTCGTCATTCGCCACACCGCCGCCGGTTCACCCGCCTACCTCTCACGACTCATGCGCATACCGGTCATCAACGCGGGCGACGGCGCACACGAACACCCCACACAGGCCCTACTCGATTGCTTCACCATGCGGGAGCACCTGGGCGATCTGAAAGGCAGGAAGGTGACCATCCTCGGCGACATCCTCTTCAGCCGGGTGGCCCGTTCCAATATTTGGGCGCTGACAAAACTCGGGGCCGACGTGACCGTGGCCGGCCCTTCCACACTCGTCCCCGAAGCCTTCGCGGATTTTGGCGTGACCGTCTCACACGATCTGCGCTCCGCTCTGGCGGAGGCCGACGCTGTCATTCTTTTACGGATACAGCACGAACGCCAGTCCAGCAAACATTTCCCCTCGCTCGGCGAATACACCAGCATGTTTGGTCTAAACAAGACCCGCGCGTCGTGGCTGAAACCCGAAGCCATCATCATGCATCCCGGGCCGATCAACCGCGGCGTCGAAATCGATTCCGAGCTCGCCGATTCCGGACGCTCGGTGATTCTGCAGCAGGTGACCAACGGCATCGCCGTTCGCATGGCCGCCCTTTACCTGTGTTCCGGCGGTGTGCCGGAGGCACTCGGAGAACGAGACGATGGATAGGCAGGTGATTTGGATCAAGAACGGCCGGATCGTCGATCCGGCCGGCGACCGGGACGAAACGGGCGATCTCTTCATCGCCGACGGCCGCATACGCGAGCGGCTGACCTCCGCCCAGAAACGGGCGGCGGAGGTCATCGACGCCGAAGGGCTGGTAGTCGCTCCCGGACTGGTCGATATCCACGTGCACCTGCGCGAACCCGGGCAGACCCACAAGGAAACCATCGGCAGCGGCAGTCGCGCGGCTGCCGCCGGGGGATTCACCACCATTGTCTGTATGCCCAACACCTCGCCGCCGGCCGACAACGCCGGAACAATCCAGTACATTCTGGATACCATCCGGCGGGACGCGGTGGTCAACGTCCTGCCCACCGGTTGCATCACCGAAAAAATGGAGGGCCAGAATCTCGCTCCCATCGGCTCCCTGAAACGCGCCGGTGTGATCGCTGTCACCGACGACGGCCTGTGCGTCCAGGACAACGAGATCATGCGGCGCGCGGTCGAGTACGCCGACATGTTCGACCTGCCGGTCATGGATCACTGCCAGGACGCCGCGCTCACCCGGGGAGCAGTGATGAACGAAGGCCACTGGTCCCTGCGGCTCGGACTGAAGGGTTGGCCCGGCGCCGGGGAAGACGTGATCGTATCCAGGAACGTGATTCTCTCCACCCTCACCAAGGCGCGGATCCACTGCCAGCACATCAGCTCGGCCAACGCGGTCGATATCATCAGGCGGGCCAAACAACGCGGCGT
>SLOW01000194.1 GCA_007132315.1 Opitutales bacterium | reverse complement strand
CTTCGAATACAAGTGAAAATCGCCCAATCACCTGTGGCGGCGGCGAGAATCACCGTCGAAATATGCTCACATGTCCACATTGTTCTGCTTCGCAGAACTTTTGATGAACAGTTCAGCCTAGGTTTTCCAGCTGAGCCGGCAAATAAGTAAGTCTTTTCACGGTGCCGGAGGAAACCAGTCCGTGTTTCGGGGGGCGGGAAACCCCCGCTACGTAGGAGCGATTTTCCTATCGCCTTTTCTTCCCGGTGGCGCCCGCCGTAGCTCGCGTTAAATGTCTAAACGTTAGCTTACGCTTCCAGTGTGAAAAGCCGGGGCACCCCGCGCCCCATTTCGGAACGGTTGTGTCCAAGCGAACTGTTCGCCATCTCCCCAGCACTCGAAGCGGACATAAGTGGCGTCAGCGGGGTATTCCACCTCTATACCGGTGGCATCGGCGACCGCAAAGCGCCGTCCTGTATTCTTCAATGCGACGATCCGGCGGGCGTTGGACGTTTCGATGCGGATCCGGTTTCCCTCCACATGGATGTCGCGGATGTCCACGCCGGTGGAGCCGTAAAAATTTCCGGCAGCCAGTGCGGCCACAACACCTTCGGGGGTTGGATCGGAAACAGAGGCGACATTCCACCCCAACCCGACATCCTCCGCGGCCGTATGACTGTCATCGTTGGCAAACCCCCATACCGTGCGGCCTTCGGCCAGAAGCATGTCCCATTTGTTTGTGGCGTAGGGACTGCCATGGAGACGACCGATGGTGCCATTGTAGATTTCCAGGCCGGCGAAACCCTGCCATTGCTGCAACAAATCGATGCTGCAATGATCAAATCTCTCTTGCCAGTTGGGGTGATTGACAACAATGAAGCCGCCGGATTCGCGCGCCTGGTCGATGACCTTCTGGCGATCAGCGTCAGGAGGGACCAGGCTGCCGGCATGCACATGCAGCAGGTGCGGCCCGTTGGCGGTGATCTCGTTGCCGGGAATCAGGATCAGGCCGCGATTCTCCAGGCCGGCATAGTCCTGTGCGGAAGTGAACCGGTCATGATCCGAGAGCATCAGGAATTCGTATCCGCGGGAGGCATAGTCATCAATCACCTCCTGAGGCGGGCGAGCGCCGTCGGAATGATTGGTATGGGTATGCAGGTTTCCACGCAACCAGCGAGCGCCGGCCAGGTTTTGATACGGATGTTCAATCATTACTGCGGCTCAATCTGGCACCTCACAACAGTCGGGGCAAACAGTTATTTGTTGATTGATTTTTTTCTCGCACACCGCTCGCCCCGTGGAGTTACCGTAACCCAGTCATGACATTCACCGCCCGGAAATCCTGTTCACTATTTCGATTGTCGCCGGGGGGCTGTTTGGGGCTCGCCCGCCGCGACAGCCCTGTCAGGACCCGTTTCATTGTCCGGCGGCGGCCGGCCGAACCGCTCAATTATATGCCCGCCAATGTCTCTGACCGCGATTCTACTGGTCTTGTTGTCCGCTTCCATTCATGCCGGGTGGAATCTTATCAGCAAGCGCCAACATCCTTCCGCGGCCTTCTTCCTCATCGCGGCTCTCTCCGGGGGGCTGTTTCTGGCTCCGGTGCTATGGGTCCATCACGAGGTGTTATTTCATCAAATGCCTTTGCGGGTGTGGATCTACATTGGAATTACGGGAGCTTTTCTCGCCCTGTATTTTTCCGGCCTTGCAGGCGCCTACCGCAGCGGGGATATGTCTGTCGCCTATCCGATTGCCCGGTCATCGCCGGTGATTGTGGTCTTGGCCGTCGCCATCGTGCTGGGGCGGGGGGACCAGGTCTCGACGGTTGCAACCGCCGGTCTTTTCGTGGTGGTGGCGGGCTGCTTTCTCATTCCCCTGCGGCATTTCAGGGATTTCAACATCGTCCGGTACTGGAATCCGACCTGTGCCTTCGCCCTTCTGGCGGCTTTGGCGACGGCCGGATACTCCATTACCGATGATGAAGCCCTGCGCCTGCTTCGAAGCCAACCCGATTTCGAACTCGGCACGATCCAAAGCGCCCTGCTTTACGGGAGCCTCGAGTTTATCTCAGCATCGCTTTGGCTGGCTATTTTTATTGGCTTCAGGAAAAAGGAACGGGATTATTTCCGGAAGGTTTGTTGCAAGGAAAAGCGAATTGCGATGGCTTCCGGTTTGGCGATTGTTTTGTCCTATATCTTTATTCTGATGGCCTTTTCCCACGCCG
Organism: Opitutales bacterium; assembly: GCA_007132315.1. Taxonomy (GTDB): domain Bacteria; phylum Verrucomicrobiota; class Verrucomicrobiia; order Opitutales; family T3Sed10-336; genus SLOW01. The sequence continues at coordinate 2,487 of SLOW01000194.1, read as the reverse complement.
ACAATGTTAGTTATGTGGTGGGCCTGCGACAGCTGAGCATTCCCCTCGGTGCGTTGATTGCGGTTGTTTTTCTCGGTGAACCGGCGAATCCCCCGAAATGGACCGGTGTGTGCGTGATGTTTCTTGGGTTGGTGATGGTGGCCATGGGATGAAGCCGGGTACCCTGCCGTGCCGCGGGAATGCGGGCGAGGACGTTACGATCCCCGTCACACAAGGCAACCAACTGACAATTGGGATGATTGGTAAAGTTTGCCAGCACGAGGAACTCTGGCAAACATCCTGCGCGCAGCTCTGCCAGATCCGCTCCCACTCGTTCAGGAGCGATGCCTCGTTTTTTTTTCGATGGTCACCGGGGAAGGTGGCACCACGGGGCGGTGAGCGATGATATTGGCTTTGTCCTCGACAATCCACTCGATCACTTCGCCTTTCTGAAACTCCATGGCCTCGGCCACGGCGGTGGGAAAGTTTATGTAATACTGGTCGGCTCCCTTTTTACGGGAAATCAATTGAACTTTGGTCGGGTATCCCATCTTTTGTCCTGTGATTGAAGGCTCTCATGTTATCTAGTGTATATACTAGTTCTCAGTCCAGCATAAAAATGCGCTTTTTCGGGATTTCAAACAAACGACTAGAATAAGCGTAAAGGCCATTCGACCGGTTGTCCTCCCGTGTAACCAGCCCATTGAACCGTGGAGTCCCCGTTCCCAGACACTTGTGGATCGCAGGCCGGAAATTCGTTTTTCGGGTTTGCCTTCGTCCCGGCCTCGAAGTAGATCCAAGTATTTGTAGAAACAGAGTGCCGTCGGCACCGTCTTCACACCGAACCGCGAAGCGTATTCGCACGAGCCGAAATCGAAATCACCTCATTCCGACCTTATGAAAAACGCGAAGAAGGACATGAACCGCCGACATTTCATCACCCGTATGGCCGGAGCGGGCGCCGCCACGTTGGCGTTTCCCTTCATTGCGCCGAGAAGTTGGGCGGCAAACAACGGTCCCGCGCTGCGGGTGGCCATGATCGGAGTCGGAGGGATCGGAGGGCGGCATGCCCGCGACATTGAACGATTGGGCGCGGTGTGCCCCTGTTACGCCGAGGTCGATACCCGGCGCGTCGGAAACGCGACCAGCCGCTGGCCCGACGCCCGCGGATTTCAGGATTACCGCAAGATGTTCGACGAGATGAGTTCGGAGTTCGACGCCGTGATGGTCGCGACACCCGATCACCACCACTACCCGGCGACCGTTCTCGCGTTGCAGCACGGCAAACATTGTTTCACGGAAAAACCGCTCACCCACACCATCGGCGAAGCCCGGCGACTGACGGAGCTGGCCGCCGGCAAGCAACTGGCAACCCAAATGGGCAACCAAGGCCACGCGAATCTCGGTAACCGCATGACTTACAGCTGGGTCAAGAGCGGCGCGATCGGGGAAATCCTCGAAACCCACTGCTGGACAAACCGTCCGGTCTGGCCCCAAGGCATGGAGCGGCCGGAAGGCGAAGATCCGGTGCCCGCGCAACTCGATTGGGATGTCTGGATCGGACCCGCACCGATGCGCCCCTTCGTACACAGAACCGACAAGAAGGCGAACGATGAACCTGACGACAGCGAACGAGGTATCTACCACCCCTTCAGTTGGCGCGGCTGGTGGGACTTCGGCGGCGGGGCGCTCGGCGACATGGCCTGCCACACCATGGACGGGCTGTACTGGACCGTTTTTCCGCGCCAGCCTGAATCCTTCGAAATGGTAAAGACCACGGGTTTCAACGGCGAAGCGTTCCCCAAGGAATCGATCATCCGGCTGAATTTCCCGGAAGCGGAAGGTGCGCGCGCTTTCCCGCTGTACTGGTATTCCGGGGGTCTCAAGCCGGAACGTCCCGATGAATTGGCGGAAGACCAGGAGCTTCCCGAAAGGGGCTTCCTGATCCGCGGCACCAAAGCCACCGTTCTCGCCACCGGCGACTACGGTGAAAGCCCGCGAATCATTCCCGACGAGAAACGGCAGGAAATCGGGCGGTCGGAACTTCTCATCGATCCCTCCCCGGGCCATCCGGAAGAATGGTTCATGGCTTGCCGCGGCGAGAAGCCCTGGGATTTCCCGGAATCACGTTTCAGTTACGCGGGGCCGTTCACGGAAGTCGTCAACCTGGGCGTGCTCGCCCATCAGCTGGAAGAAGGCGAAAAGGCCCACTGGGACAGCGAGAACCTTCGCGTGACCGACCGAACCGAGCTCAACCGTTTCGTCAACAAAGCATATCGCGAAGGCTGGGACCTGGGCTGATCGCGGCCGCCAGTCCACCCGCAACGCCGGGATCGCCGTCCTCGCCTCCGGGGAAGCAGCCGAATATGACACATCGTCAGCTTTTGCCTGGTGCATGCGTGCGCCTCGGACATCTCCGGCCCACCGAGTCCCACGCGGAATTTTTCGACCGGCTTGATCGTCGCGAAAATGGCGGTATTCTAACTCTGTGAGGGTATCAGCCCGTCG
>SLOW01000148.1 GCA_007132315.1 Opitutales bacterium | reverse complement strand
CTGGCTTCAAGAAATCTATGGTGGCGACCACCATCCAAGCCAGCCGATGATTTACTTCCGTTTCAACCTGGACAATCTTTACAGAGGTGGTGGCAATGGCGATCTTGGCGGTGCCTCGCTCGACCGCTATCGCATCGACGTCACCCCCGACGCATCCGGCCTCGACCTTCACGTCATACTCGATCCCGAGGCGAATACCTTCGTCAACTGGATCGCAGGCTTTGATCTCGGAGGACTCCACGGCTTCAGTGACGACCCCGACGGGGACGGTATCCCCAATGCCATCGAGGCTTGGTTCGGCACACACCCGGGCAAGTTTACTCCAGGAATTTCCCAAGTGGAAACCAATGGTCTCACCACCACCTTCACCCACCCGCAGAATACAGACATACCCGCAGACCTCAGTGGGTCCTATGAATGGTCGCCCGATCTCGTTGATTGGTATCCGGGGGACAGCGGCCCTGAAAATGGTCCCACGGTGACGATCATTGCGAAAACAGAGGGTGAAACGACAACGGTCAAGGCCGAGCGCAGCGAAGAAATGCCCCGTATGTTCCTACGTATCGTCGTAACCTGCGATTGAGCCAAAAGTCGGCTTTCTCCGCGAGGCCTCTTGACATCGGTTCAGAGCTCAGCGGCTCCGGTGGTGATACCTAACCGGTGATGGGCTGCGCGAACGAATGAGCGCTCGCCGCAGGAGCGGTATGTCCCCGAAAAAGCTCGCCGCGCGGTTTCACACTCAATCGCAGGGTTTCGCCCCCAATTTACCCCCGTTGAAGCCGGAATGTGGAAGGGCTTGACAGTTTCGTCCGCTTTCCGTATTCTCTACCCCATCAAAGCGCTCCTTCAGACCGGTTCCAACGAGCGGGGACCCGCGCCGCCTGAGAAGCGATTTTTTATCAATTAGAACCCGCCATCATTAACGAGAAAATAGAGGAGGGAAAACTTTCTTTGTGCCATTTCCCGGTTGCATCGGTGTTCGGGTTCCGGTTATCCTGGAAACCCTCAAATCCCATTGTTCGGACTTACCCATGAAATTCCTGCTTCTCGTCCTCTTCATCGCCTTGATTCCTGCCTTTGTCCCCCCGTTTACCTCGGCTCAGAGCGCAAACGACAAACCGCCCAACGTCGTCATTATCTTCACAGACGACCTCGGCTACGGCGACCTCGGCAGTTACGGGCATCCGACCATCCGCACGCCACACCTGGACCAGATGGCGGCGGAGGGGCTGCGATTCACGGATTTTTACGCCGCCGCCCCGGTCTGCACGCCCAGCCGTGCCGCGTTGCTCACGGGACGCTATGCCATCCGCAGTGGCATGACGCAGATGCCAGGCACACGAAGAGTCCTCTTCCCGGACTCGGAAGGAGGACTCCCACCGGAAGAAATCACCCTTGCCAGCGCGCTCGAGGCACCCGGTTACACCAGTGCCCACATCGGCAAATGGCATCTGGGCATCCATGAAGGTTCGAGGCCGCAGGACCATGGGTTCGATTACGTCTACAAAGTACCGTATTCAAACGATATGGACCGCCGCCCCGGGCTGCCCGCGTCGGCGCGCTACCGGCCCGATCCACCCGCCGACGGCTGGAACGTCCCCCTCCTTCGCAACGGAGAGATCATCGAGCGTCCGGTCGATCAGACGACATTGACGAAACGCTACACCGAAGAAGCGGTGGACTTTATCGTCAGGAACAAAGAGAAGCCATTTTTCCTCTATCTCGCCCACACCATGCCGCACACCCCCTTATTCGCCTCAGAGTCGTTTCTTGGCACCAGCCTCCGCGGCATTTACGGCGACGTAGTGGAGGAACTCGACTGGAGCACGGGAGAAGTGCTGCAGGCGCTTCAAAGGGAAGGCCTTGCCGAGAACACCCTCGTCATTTTCACAAGCGACAACGGCCCCTGGCTGACCGAACGGGAACAAGGCGGAAGCGCGGGCTTGCTCAGGGGCGGCAAGGGAAGCACTTGGGAAGGCGGTATGCGGGTTCCGGCAATTGCATGGATGCCCGGGCGCATTCAGCCAGGGGTCACAAGCGAACCGGCCAGCACGCTCGACATGTTTCCCACTGCCCTCGCACTCGCCGGGGAACCGCTTCCGGGCGACATCACCTTCGACGGCCAGGACATCTCGCCGTTACTCTTCAAAAGCGAGGCACTTCCGGAACGCCCATTCTTCTATTATCGCGGACACGAAGTTTTCGCCTGTCGACTGGGCGATTGGAAGGCGCACTTCATCACGCCAGGCAGTTACGACGGCCGGCCCCGTGAAACGCATGAGCCACCCATCCTCTATAACCTTTTGCGCGATCCATCCGAACGATTCAACGTCGCCGACGAACACCCCGAAATCCTCGAAGCCATTCAAGCCGCCCTCGAAGAACATGAAGCCAAGATGGTCCCCGGTGCCCCGCAACTATAATAAGGGAAGGCAGTTCGGAAGAAGAAGTTAAAAGGCAGGTTCTTAGTGCTTAGTTCTTGTCCGACCGGCAGTTACGGCGCCACTACAAATCGCTCGCACTCCACCCGCAATGCCGCCGCACCCGACTCCGGGGAATGCGTCGTCGAGCCCTGCCACGACGACCCTTTCCCCGACTACGAAACCGAAGCGGTGATGGGCTGCGCGAACGAATGAGCGCTCGCCGCGCGGTTTCACACTCAATCGCAGGGTTCCGCCCCCAATTTAACCCCCGTTGAAGCCGGAATGTGGAAGGGCTTGACAGTTTCGTCCGCTTTCCGCATTCTTTTACCCCATCAAAGCGCTCCTTCAGGCCGGTTCCAACGAGCGGGGACCCGCGCCGCCTGAAAAGCGATTTCTTATCGATATGCGATACGGGGAAAGTCCACCGCGGAATCCCCCGTGATTTTGATTTTCAAATGGCTCACCCCGTAAAAGCGGATCACTTCCTCCAAAGTCTGGGGCGACCCGTCGTCCAACCGTTTTTCCGCAGAAACATCCGCTCCGGTCAAGGGGGGCGTCCAAGCCGACCGTATGGCGCAGAATCAATTCCTTCAGGGGCGCTTGCGGCAGATAGGTCAACACCGCGATGCCATACCGGAATGGCATGCGCGTCCGCAAGGGGACGCGATACAATTGGACATCTTCGATTTTCAGAGCCATCCCCACGGCCTTATTCCAAAGTGATCAATCCGCCGCTTTCCGCCGAGGCGAAAATGCCGTCGGTCAAACGGGCGATGAGGAGGGAACGCTCCAGGTCGGTCGCCGGTCGCCGCCCTTCCCGGATGCTCTCGATGAAGTCCTTCACCGGCACCAGGTGGCCGTCCTCCCGGCTCTCCGGATCGTGAAAGAGTTCCTTGGTGATCACCCCTTTCTCCGGATCGACTTCATTGAAATACACCGGGTTCATCGGCCGGGTCATATCCAATCGAATCGACCCCCGGTCGCCCACAAACTGCCAGCATTCGGAGTTTTCCCCGGTGAAGCGCTCCGCCCTCTCGTAGCGGAACACGACTCCGTCGGCGCAAGCCACCTGCGCTGCCACGTGCGTTTCCGCGTCCGACCCCGGGGCTTGGTGGGCCTGCAAAATCTCCGGCATGGTCCAAGTTTGGGCGAAGACCGATTTCGGCCGCAGGTTCCAACCGGTCAGGGTGAAAACGAAATCAAAGTCGTAGCTTCCCCAATTGACGAGGATTCCCCCTCCGTTGAGGTCGCGGCGGAGCCGCCAAGCCGGCGGGGGTTCGGCGGGCGCCGGACCGGCGGCCCTCACCGCCCGCACATGCACCTCGCGGAGACGACCGATTTTCCCGTCCGCGATGGCCCCCGCCGCCGCCCGGGCGGAACGGAAATGGCTCATGCGGGAGGAACAGCAGGCGGCCACCCGATCCCCCCGCGCCACGATCAACTCCGCCACTTCCGCCGCGTTCATCGCCACCGGCTTCTCCGTCAGAAGGTGCTTGCCCGACCGCAACACCGCCAACCCCAGATCCCGCCGGAAGCAGGTCGGAAGTGCCAAAATAACCGCGTCGATGCCGGGATCGGCGATGAGTGCCTCCGCATCCGTAAAAACCTTTTCAATACCGAATTTTTCCGCCGTCGCCCGGACTCGTTTTTCGTCGACGTCACATACCGCCGCCAATTCACATGCGTAAAGACCGGAGGCGTGCTTCAGATGCCGTTGGGCAATCACCCCGCAGCCGACCATTCCCAATTTTACTGTTTCACTCATAATTTTATCTCCGCATTCCGTCGGAATGCTAAAACCCTGAAACTTTGTGCAATTGAGTCAAGTTTTGAATGGGCTCAACTCTCTCGGAAGAATCTCCCCCGATGATCGCATCCAAATTCCCCTGCCAGGCCCAGTTTGAAGGCCATATTTCTCGACCACCTTCTTACGGACGGCGGCAACCTGCTCATCATCGCGGACGATTGCATCCGCAGGTTTTGATTGGTCTCATTATCCGGCTCCCAGGAAACATCCGATTGATATCCTCCATTTCCGTATCTCTCAGCCGATGCCATTCTCGTTCCCCCAGTTTACTCCTTACGTCGCGGAATCACCCGCAATGTTCTGTCGGTGTCGTTACCGGATACTCCAGACAGCCGCTGTAATGGAATCCGGAAGCGGATTGGCGAGGTTATGGGAGCGACGGGTTCCCCGACGGATGGCGGGTCATCGAAGGCGGATGGCTGGCTTTGGAGGAGCCGGGCGCGGGGGACATCATTACCCGGGAG
>SLOW01000272.1 GCA_007132315.1 Opitutales bacterium | reverse complement strand
GATGGTGGTCAACGGCGACGAAGCGCTGCTCCGCATCGCCCTGGAAAATCTCATAGGCAACGCCTGGAAGTTCACCGGTCAACAAGCGGACGCAAAAATCACGGTGGGTGCCAAAGCCGGCGACACCGAGGTCGAAATCCACGTCAGCGACAACGGCGTCGGTTTCGACATGAGCTACGCCGATCAACTTTTCGGCCCGTTCCAACGCGCACACAGCCCCGACGAATTCGAAGGCGCCGGCATCGGCCTCGCCACGGTGCAGCGCGTCGCACACCGTCACCGCGGCCGTGCCTGGGCGCACGGTCGCCCCGGTCTCGGCGCAACCTTTCACATCGCAATTCCAACCGAAACAGATCATGAGTGACCGGAACAAAATCCTTCTCATCGAAGACCGGGTTGAAGACGTCAAGTTGACGATTCGAGCCTTCAACAAGTGCAATATCGCGAACACCGTGGAGGTCGCCCGTGACGGGAAGGAGGCGCTCGATTACCTTTTCGGCCGGGGCGCCCACGAAGGCCGCGATCTCACCGACCGCCCCACGGTGGTTTTGCTGGATCTCAAACTTCCAAAAGTCGGCGGCCTCGAGGTTCTGCGGCAAATGAGGGCGAGTGAGCTTTACCGGTTGCAACCGGTGGTGATTTTGACCTCGTCCCGGGAGGAAGAAGACATCATTCGCGGCTACGAGCTCGGCGTTAACGGCTACGTACAGAAACCGGTTGATTTCGACCAGTTCGTGACCGCCGCACAACATCTCGGCATGTATTGGCTCCTCCTCAACGAGCCGCCGCCTGTGCCGACCAAAACCGACCTACCGTAACAGCACTCCGTGCCGCCGAAGGATCCCTGTGATCATGTCCAGACAATCGAAAAAGGAAAGCGTTGCGCCCTCCGTTAAGAACAAAAAACACAGGCTTCTTCGCGTACTGATAATTGAAGACGTGCCCGCCGATGCGAAACTTCTCATCCGGGAACTGGAGCGCAGTGAGTACGCCGTCCAGAGCCGCCGGGTCACCAGCGCCGACACCATGCGCACGGAGCTCGACCGAGAAACCTGGGATGTCATTCTCGCCGACTACCGGTTGCCGGGTTTCAGCGCGGTGGGAGCCCTGCAGATCCTGCACCAATCCGGCCTCGACCTGCCCTTCATTATTGTCTCGGGAACGATCGACGAAGTGATGGCGGTGGAATCGCTCCGGGCCGGCGCGCATGATTTTGTCATGAAGGGATCTCTCGCCCGTCTGACCCCGGCCGTTGAACGCGAGATGCGGGAGGCAGCCCGACGGCAAAAGCACCGGGAGGCCGAAAAGGCCCGTCAGGCGAGTGAGGCTCGCTTTCAGGCGCTCATTGAGAACGCCTCCGATATCATTTCGATTTTGGATGCCGACGGGGTCATACAATACCAAAGCCCGGCGTCCGAACGAACCTTTGGATACGCGCACGAAGACGCCATCGGCGTGTCCGTATTTGCTTTCCTCCATCCCGACGACATTCCCCAAGCAACCCGGCTGCTACAGGACCTGATCCGTTCTCCGAATAAGACGATCACGCACACCGCGCGTCTTCGCAGCAAGAACAGCGAATGGCGATTTCTCGAAGTCAGCGTCCGGAACCTGCTCGACGACCCCTCTGTACTCTTAACAAAACTTCGACCTCCTCCGCTATCAAACCGACGAATGCTCACGATGGCGTTCCAATAATCCGGGGCCTGGGCATAGAGTTTCTCCAATTCCTGGAGTGACCGGCTCTGCTGGACGCGGGACTCGTACGCGGGGACGGGTTCGCACTGAATGGCATGGAAAAGATCCAGGGAACGGTCCTTCTTACGCCTGAAAGCCGCGGTCAGGGCATCCCGGGGGCGGCGTGCAGGCCCAGCAGTGGCAGGGCCTTGCCATTCCACAGGAGAGAGGCGGCGTGGACTTCCTCCCGCAGTACGCTCGGCTTGACCCCGAATCCGGAAAACTGTAGGTTAACAGTATGGCGACGGACAAACGACCGGACGCTTACGCATCAGTTGGTGAAAGAGAACCATACTCCCTCGGCCGCCCCGAAACGCTCAGGGCCTCACTTTTCCGCGAATTCTGTCAAGAGTACAGACGTCTTGCTGACGGCGATAACCTGATCGAGCTTCGTTAGAAAACCCTGGAGTGCTGCCGTGATACGTCACCGCTTTGGATCCGGGTGACATGCTTCCGAGTCCCGGCCTGCCGGGTTCACCCCAGCGGGAAAGCGGTGATCCCGCAAGCGCGGGCCACACTCCAAAAGCCGATATGGCAGCCGAAGGAAAGCGACTACTGTCCCGATTCCACTTTCAACGTTTCACCTTTACCGTTTAACGTCCAGCCACCCTCGACCGGGCCTTTCAGAAGGCTCGCAAAATCCTCGATGCCGGTTGCGGCACGGGACGCGATTGCGTCCACCTTCTCCGCCTCTTGACGCCGACCAATTATATCTCATAGCGTTATAAGTTATGATCGAACCACCTGTCACTCCCGGCGAGATCCTCAAGGAGGAGTACCTGGAGCCGCTTGGACTCTCCCAGAACGCTCTGGCGCGGGCGGTCGGCGTCTCCCCTCGATCGATCAACGAAATCGTACTGGGCCGTCGCTCCATTACGGCGCCGATGTCGATTCGCCTCGGGGCGTACTTTCGTCAGACTCCGCGATTCTGGCTGAACGTCCAGACCGAGTGCGACCTGCGCCGCGCCCTGCGGGACGAAAAAACCCTGACCTCGGGTATCACCCCATGTACCGCCGTGGCGGAGGACCCCGAACCCTACGGTCCATGATTCGATCCTTTGCGGACAAAGCCACACAGCGCCTTTGGACGCACGAACGGACACGTCCCTACGGAACCGCCGCCCGTGCCGCCCTCCGCAAGCTGATCCAACTCAATGCCGCCGGAAAGCTCGACGATCTCCGCATGCCTCCCGGCAACCGACTCGAACCCTTGACCGGCACCCGTTCCGGTCAACACTCGATCCGCATCAATCGCCAATGGCGAATCTGCTTTCTCTGGAAAGAAGGTGACGCCCACGACGTCGAGATCGTCGATTACCACTGAACACCGGTGGTCCAAAACCTAGGAGCACGGAAAAACCTGGAGTGCGGCGATCCCGCAGGCGCGGGACCGCACGCCATACATTCCTATCCTACTTTTTCATTCGTCCTTTTCACTTTTACCTTCTAACCTTTCCAAAATGGCCGAGGTCGACAGAGAATTGCGCGTGGTTTGTGCTGTGATCTCCGATGAATCCGGGCGCTACCTGGTTGCCAGGCGGCCGCAAGGGAAAGCCTTGGCCGGGAAATGGGAATTCCCGGGAGGAAAAGTGGAGCCCGGAGAGGAGCCCTCGGAGGCGCTTCGGCGGGAGATTGAAGAGGAACTGGGCGTGACTATTTCGGTGATGGATCCGTTAACTGAGGTGGTTCATCACGACAACTCCGGCTGCATCCGCCTGCTGCCGTTTTCCGCACGACTCAACGATGGTGTTCCTCGCGCCATTGAACACGAATCCATTCGTTGGGTTTCGCTCAAGGAACTCATGGCACTCGATCTGGCGGATGCCGACGTTCCGATTGTTCGCCAATTATCAACCTTAGCCTCTGCGGCGAGATGAGAAATGCGCTTCTGGTGGGTCAACCATAAGCAGACCTTCGAAGGAGATCTTTCTAAAATCCGCGATTTGAATCACCTCTGCCCTTTAGGGTTTGAAACTCCCCGTTTTTGCGCCGAAATATGTCTTCGAATGACCGATCAACTAATGCCTCCCGCTCTGAATTCGCTCTTTTCTTAGATGCACTGGACCGAACCCGCCACCGCCAACGACTCTCACGCCGCGCTTGAAAAGCAGCTTTGGGACGCCGCCAACCAGCTTTGGGCCAGCGCGGCGCTTAACCCGTCAGAGTACTCGCCCATTGTTCTCGGCCTGATTTTCCTGCGCTACGCCGATGGCCGCTTTACGGCGGTCGAGCAGGAGATTTGGGAAAAATCCTCCGCTCTGGTCACGTCGACGTGATGGTCGCCATCGGCCCCAACTTCTTCTTCACCGTCACGCTCCCCTGCACCCTCTGGTTCTTCGACAAAGGCAAAGCCAATAGCGACCGCGCCGACAAAGTCCTTTTCATCGACGCTCGCCACATTTTCCGGCAACTCGACCGCGCTCACCGCGACTTCACCCAGGCCCAACTGGAGTTCCTCTCCAACATCGTCCGCTTCTACCGCGGCGAGAAACTGGAGTTCGGCCTGGGCTCGAAAAAGAAATGGAACGAAGTCTTCGGCGACGCCAAGTCCTACATCGACATCCCCGGCCTCTGCAAAGCCGCCACCCTTGCCGAAATTGAAGCCCAGGGCTGGTCGCTGAACCCCGGCCGCTACGTCGCCGTCGCCAAGGGCGATCTAGTCAGCGAAGAAGATTTCAAGGAAAAGCTCGAAGCCCTCAACGAGGAACTGGAAGTTCTCAACGCCGAAGCGTGCGAGCTGGAAGAACGGATCGCGGAGAACGTGGCGGAGATTCTGGTGGAGGCATGAAGAACGGGTGGCCACAAACCACGCTCGGAGAGATTTGCGACCAGGTTCGCGGAACGATTCGCACCGGCCCATTTGGGTAACCGTTCTTTTCAGACATCTACCACTTGCCGCGGCGATGCGGTAGGCTTCCAACCGAGTTCTGTCTCAAGCGTTCTTTGACTTGGCCCGGTTGTGGGGCGTGAGTTCGTCGATCCGAG
>SLOW01000321.1 GCA_007132315.1 Opitutales bacterium | reverse complement strand
CCCGGCTGGCGTAAAGGATTTCAAACTCATTCGGATCCTGAGGAAATCGCACGATGTCAATATTGGCTGCAGAATCCTCAAACGGAATCCGCTCCAGTTCCGCCCGGATCAGTTCGTTGAGGTTGGCGACGATCTCGGTCTCCTCGCTCTCGCGGATGGAGTCCAGAATCGGTCCGAGCAGACCCACGATCGCAAGAATACTCAGGGCGAAAAGGCCCACCGCGATGACCACCTCGACCAGCGAAAATCCGCCGTTGCCCGCTCTGTTTGTTCGCGTCCTCATCAGTCGGTTCCGTGAAAACTCAATCGCTCGTTGATCAGGTGGAACGTCCCGATTCTGCGAATTACAAGACCACGGACATTCTCAGGGTTTTCGAACACCGGCGTCAGCTGGGTGCGTCGGCCGGGGGTCAGGACGATCTGATTATTCATTCCCATATCATTGGTGAGTTGACCGTCGGGACCGAATTCATAGTATGCCCAAAGTCTCGCCTGAACATCCGAATCGGGATAAGCGATCGACATGCGAGGATCCGGATAACGGGAGACCGCGTCTCCGCCGTCGGTGGCGGGGTTCCAATCTCCCCCGAACAGTCCGTCGGCGGCACCCACGTGATTGGGATTCGGCACAAAATAAGTCCCGCGCGGCAGCATCGTGCCGTCGCTTGTGGGAATCCAGTCGCCACCGGTCTCCGCCCGGCGCATAATCCCGACCTTTCGCAGAAACCGGTCCGGTTCGTCCGGATCCACATGCACAATCAAACGCGCCTGAGTTCCGTTCATCACCGCCTGAGCACGGGTCGCGGTCAGCATGCTGGCCATGGTCCGCTGTGCTGTGCCGAGGGCGACCGAGTCGTCGCCGCCCCGCATGGCCAGGCCGATCCCCCCGACCACGGCGGCGATGATGCCGAGAACCACCAGCAATTCGATGAGAGTAAACCCTGCCGGCACGGGGTGCCGCACTCCGGCCATCCGGCACTCGCGCGGCACTGCCCCCCGGCACCCCGGGTCCGATGAGGCTCCTGCGCCTCGCAGCGCCGCCCTATGCCGTATCCTATTGGAAATCATGTAATAATTAAGAATAGCAATCTCTTGATTCAGAAAACTCTCCGAATAATCTCAATCGTTTTTATCACATAAAGTCGCTTCTTGCTCCCGCTGTCCACGGAAAAGAAGGAGCCGTCGCGGCCGGAGCACGCTCGGCAAACAAGGGACGAATTTTCCTTGGCAGAACGGTGGCGGCCGGAATGCTGGTTCGCATGGATATGACCGTAACCTTTATTCACGCCGAACAATCGGGACCCGTCTTGACCAAGGACTTCGCCAGCCACAGATGACCCGTCTGGCACTCAACTCCCTCGGCCGCTTGCTGGCAAGTTTACCGGTCGCGGCCGTACGCGGAATCGCGTGCGCAGCCGGATTCCTGATTTATTTCGCCCTGCGGCACCGGCGACGCGCTAGCCTCCGTGCCCTGCACGGGGCATTTCCCCAAATGACCGAACGGCAACGCCGGGCCATTCTGCGCGAGAGCTGCGCTCGACTTGTCGAAATGGGACTCTTTCTGGTGGCATCGCCGTTCTTCAGCGAACGCAGGCTACGAGCGACGTTGACTATCGCCCCCGATCAACTGGAATTTCTCCGAGACCACATCGGGACCGAAAGTCACCACCCAACCGTTTTTCTGGTGCCGCATTTTACGTTGTCGGAAGCCCTGACCCTGCTTCCACTCCTCCTGCCGTTCGATATGGGACCGACGGCTGTTGTCTTCCGGCCCGTCGCCCAGCCGGCACTCGATTCGTGGGTTCGGGAAACGCGCGAGCGATTCGGAGCCAAACTGATCTCCCGCCGTACCGGCTTTTCCGAAGTCTCCCGCACTCTCGAGGAAAACGGCAATGCCGCGATTCTATTCGACCAAAGCGCCGGCGGCAAGGGCGCCCTGATCACGATGTTCGGCTGGCTCGCCAGCGCCACCGAGTTGCCGGGCCTGCTGGCATCCCGGCACCGCGCCAGGACTTTGATTTTCTACCCCGAACGCACGGGCTTCTGGCAGGCCCGGCTCAAATTCGCCGAGGTGCAGGCAACCACCCCCACCGAGATCGCCCTGGAAGCGCACCGCTGGCTGGAAAACCATCTGGCCAGCTCCGCCGACCGGTGCGCCGACTGGCTCTGGCTGCACGATCGATGGGGGATCGAAGACAAACCCGGGAACCGCTTTCACCTTCGCCTCAAGCGAAACCGTCTCGCCGTCAGCAATCGCTTCCACGGATACGAGTCCACCCCCCGCCGGACCCGCCTGTGGATCGGCGTCCCCGAGGACTCGGACAGCCGGCGCGAGCTGGCTCCCCTCCTGAAGGCGATCCGAGAACACCGGCCCGACATGGCCGTCACCCTCGTCACCCCGGAGGGGGCACGTTCGGAGCTCGAGAGCTCGGGCCTCGTCGAACGGCTGATCACCCCGCCCCCCTCGGGTCTGCGGCGCTTGCGATACTTCTGGAAACTGCGCCGCGAATACCCGGATGTGTTTCTGGTGCTGACCGAACACCGTGCCGGCGACCTGGAAGCCTGGCTCACCCGCGCTCCTCAGCGCTTCGGCATCCGGCGGCCCGGACGCCCGCGCCCATTCCTGACCGCCCCGCCGAAAAACGCCGCACCCATCCCGCCCGGCCAGGATCGCGCCACCGAATGGGAAACGCTCCTCCACCAGCACGGGCTGCCCCGCACCCGTCAAGATTAGCCCGGATTATGCTGATTCGGCCAGGTAGCGCAGCAATTGTTCGGCGGGAACCTCTTCCTCGCTGCGGTCGTTCAGATTCCGGACTTTGACGGTTCCCTTCGCCACTTCGTCGGACCCGTAAATCAGCGCCGCGCGGGCGCCGCTCGCGGCGGCCTGCTTGAACTGCTTGCCGAAGGCCGGAGGCTTCAACGGATATTCCACCCGGTACCCGGCCTCCCGGAGCGCCCGGATATCGCGAAAGGCCGCCGTGCGCGCCTCCTCGCCGCCGATGACAACAAACAGTTCCGGGGCCTCGACGTAGCGCGGCAGCAGTTTGCGATCCTGCAGAAACTCCCACAGGGTGACGTCGCCCACCGCAAAACCGGTGGCCGGCAGTGACGGACCGCCCAGCTTCTCCACCAGATGGTCGTACCGGCCGCCACCCGCCAGAGCGCGAAACCGTCCCTCGCGATCGAAAACCTCGAACACGAATCCGGTATAGTAGGCCAACCCGCGCACGATGCTCAGGTCGATCCGAAAGAAATCCCCCAGGCCCATCGCCTCCAGACCGGACAACAGGGTCTTCCACTGCGCCAGGCGCGATTCGAGGTCGGTGCGGACGGCATCGTCGGTCACATGCGCCCGGAAAAACCGCTCCAGGGCTTCGAATGAATCGATGTCACGCAGGATTGAAATCTTGCCGAAAAAATCCCCGGCCGCCTCCCCGAGATGGGGTTGGAGCCTTTCCAGCGTTTTCGCTTCCGGCTCGCGGCCGATCTTGTCCACAACCGTCAGAACCGCCCCAATGGCCGTGTCGTCCAGTCCCACGCCCCGCAGGTAATCCACCCAGAGGTCGCGGTCGCTCAGGCGCACGACAAAATCCTCCGCGGTCAGGCCGAAACCGGTCAACGTCTGCACCAGCAGCGCGATCAACTCGATTTCCGCCTCCGGCCCGGGTTCGCCCAGGATGTCGGCGTTGAACTGGTAAAACGACCTCAGCCGCCCCCGCTGCTGGCGCTCGTAACGGAACTGTTCGCCGATACTGAACCACTTCACCGGCTTGGGCAGCGCGCTGGCCCGCGCCCCGACCAGCCGGGCGAGACTCGGCGTCATCTCCGGACGCAGGGCGACGTCCCGCCCGCCCCGGTCGGTAAAACCGAACAACTGCGCCACAATCTCATCGCCCGATTTCGCCCGATACAGGTCCAGCGACTCCAGCGCCGGCGCGTCGTACTCGGAAAAACCGAAACGGCGCGCCCCCGCCCGCCACTGACGAAAGAGGTGATTGCGCACGGCGCATTCCTCGGGATAAAAATCCCGGAATCCCGGCAATCGCTCAAACATCGTTCCGGGCGATCAGTGTTCCAGCTTATCCAGGTCGAGGCTCTTCAACCTCGCTTTGAGCACTTTGCCCGCCTTGAATTTGACCACCGCGCGCGTTGGGATAATGACATCCTTGTCCGGCTTGTTCGGATTGCGCCCCACCCGGGCCTTGCGCTTCTGCACTTCGAACACCCCGAAATTCCGGAGCTCCACGTTTCGGCCTTCGCTCAACGCGTCGGCGATCGTGTCCAGAGTCATCTGCACGGTGTCCCGGACAATCTTTTGGGAATGCCCGGTTTTCTGGTAGATCTTCAGAACGATATCGCGTTTTGTTAGATTCTCAGCCATATATTTTATCCTCGTCGCTACAGGAACCGATTGACCGCTATCTGCGAATCTTTGTCGATAAATATTTCATACTCTACTAATTGCGTCAATATCAAACCGCACCGAACCGCAACACCGTTTTATGAGCGAAAAAGATGACAAGAACCCTTTTGAGGAGATGCAAAAGCAACTCCAGGACATGCTCCGAAATCAGAATGCCGGAGCGTTTTTCCAGGCGCCCCCGTCCCAGGCATCGGGAGGAACATCGACGCCGGACCGGGAGGAGGACGCCGACAAGAAGCAGGAAGAGGTCCTCCGGCGGATTCGCGAATTCAATCGCAAACCACGCGAAATCAAGGAATACCT
>SLOW01000208.1 GCA_007132315.1 Opitutales bacterium | reverse complement strand
CCGCCATGATTTTGATAAAGTGGCGCCGGTCCACCCCTTCAATGCTCGAAGCGCCCTCGGGAAACTCCCGTTCCAGGTATTCCCGAAACCCGGGCGTTTGGGCGACCTCGTCGAGGCTGCGCCAGTACTGGGGACCGGAGGGTTCTTCCGCCTCGGGTTCGGGATGCTTAACAACTCGCTTCATCGGTGACAGGCTGAACAACTCAAGGGAGGATTGACATTCCAGTCGTGAACGAACTCGACGCCCATTTCAACCCGGGCCTCCTCGCTCTCCGCATGCCAATCCATGTTATAGATTTCTTCCGGAGGGCGCAGGTACCGCTCCGGCTCCCGGTGACATTCCAGACACCAGCCCATGCTGAATGACTGGTCGTGCCGCACCACTTCCATTTCGTTCACCTGCCCGTGGCATTCGTAGCAACTGACGCCCCGGTTCACGTGAACGGAATGGTCGAAATACACAAAATCCGGAAGCTCGTGTACCCGCACCCAGGGAATGGATTCGCCCGATTCGTGACTGGCCCGCACCAACGCCAGCGCGTCGCTTTCCGACTTAATCTGGTTGTGGCAGTTCATGCAGGTCGATGTCGGCGGCACGGTAGAATGCTGCGATCGCTCGACGTGGGTGTGGCAGTAACGGCAATCGATGCCCAACTCACCCGCGTGCAAGCGGTGATCGAATGACACCGGTTGCGTCGGAGCGTATCCCACCCGGGTATAGTTCGGTGTGAAGTAGTAATAAACCAGCCCCACGAGCACCACGCTCAGCACCGCCAGGATCAGAACGACCTTCAGCGGCACTGAATTGGACCATTTTGGAAATATTTTAGACATTTAACTGCACCGGAATGATCACGGTTTTAGAAAAACGGACCTCCGCACCAGGCAAGGGAAAAATCCGGACCTCGCGGGATCAGCCGTTTTGCCCTCCGCGGGGAATGGCGCGCGGCTCAGGCCGGGCTTCGACCGCGCTTTCACCACGCGAGACGCCCGACCGGCGGGCAACCGCCCCACCTCCCCCAAGTCCGGCGAACAGGGCGGTGGATGTTGCGAGCATCCTTTTGAAAAACGATTTGCGAGAAATGTGTTCTTGCACGGCTGACGAATTCACAGTGAGATTCCGAATAAATTGCACGGAAGGATAAAAGAAAAGTAACCGCGCTCCGGCAAGGCAATCCAAAACGAAAAATTCAACCCGAATCCTCAGCCTATAAGCAGTCAAATTCCCGAATCTTCCGCACCATAAGCATATCTTCATGCAGACACCGCCGCCATGCTTCAATCACACACCCGCATCCGCGTCCGTTATGCCGAAACCGACATGATGGGTATCGTCTATCACGGCAGCTACGCCACCTGGTTCGAAATGGCCCGGGTCGAGATGATGGACCGATTCGGCTATCCCTACCTCGAGATGGAACGCGACGGCTACCGCCTGCCGGTGCTCGAACTGCATGCCCGTTACAAACGTTCGGTCACGTTCGACGACCACGTCACCGTCGAAGCCGTGTTGCGCGAAAAACCCGGCGCCCGCATTCGCATTGAATACCGCGTGACGCGCGGTGACGAGGAGGTGGCCGAAGGCGCCACCCTGCACGCGTTCGTCAACCACAATGGACGTCCGGTGCGCCCGCCGGCGCGGTTCACGGAAGGCATGGCGGCGCTGTTCGACCGATCCGATGCGACCGGCCCCTCCTGAACGGGCCGATTCGCCGCGCAGATTTGGGGATCCAATCGGCCGCCGCGATCCGTCGGCCAATCGACCGCGGACAACCCCCGAAACGGCGTAATTTTCTCTTTCTCTCGCGCGCCCCTCCCTTTAGGTTTCCCCGTTATGAACCGCCTCGAAGAGATAACCGCGTACTGTGACGAACGCACGCGGCGCCGGGAGGTTGCCGATTTTCCGGGATCCGTGAACGGGCTTCAGTTCGCCAATCGGGGCTCGGTCAACAAGATCGGCGCCGCCGTCGATGCCGGCCTGATTCCTTTTCGTGAGGCCGCCCGACGCGGCATCCAGTTTCTCATCACCCACCACGGGATGTTCTGGAATCCTTTTCCGCCGGTGACCGGTCCCCGTTTCGAACAGGTTCGCGTCCTGCTCGAGGCCGACTGCGCCGTCTATGGTTCGCACCTGCCCCTCGACCTGCATCCGGAGATCGGCAACAACGTCCTGCTCGCCCGCCGGCTCGGCCTCGAGCCGGTGGATGAATTTCTCGAATACGAAGGCAACGCCATCGGCAAGATCGCCCGCGCCGGCCTGTCGCGAACGGAACTGGTCGATCGCCTGAAGGCCCACTACCCCAGCACCTTCTCCGCCGCCGAATACGGCTCCGACCGCATCGAAAACGTCGCCGTGCTCACCGGCAGCGGTTCCTCCGCGGTCGGACACCTGAAAGAAGCGGGCGTTGACACCCTGATCACCGGCGAGCTCAAACAGAACTTCTTCAACCAGGCCCAGGAGGAAGGGCTCAACCTGTACTGCTGCGGTCACTACGCCACCGAAACCCACGGCGTTTGCGCCCTGGCGGAGGAAGTCGCCCGCAAGTTCAATCTCGCCTGGGAATTCATCGAAACACCGTGTCCCTGGTGACCACCACCATGAAAAAGATCGCCATCATCAACGGCCCCAACCTCGACCGCCTGGGCAAACGCGAACCGGAAATCTACGGCCGCGAAACGCTCGCCGACCTGGAGGAGAGACTCCGCGCCCGGGTGGATCAAAGCCGGGTTGAGCTGACGTTCATCCAGTCCAACCACGAAGGCGAGTTGATCGACCGTATCGCCGCCTGCGCCGACGAGTTGTTCACCGGAATCGTCATCAATCCGGGCGCGTTGACCCACACCAGCGTGGCGCTGCGCGACGCCCTGGCCGGCGCCGGCCTACCGTGTATCGAAGTGCACATTTCGAATATCTACCGGCGCGAGGAATTCCGGCGTCATTCCCTGACCGCGCCGTCCTGCACCGGGGTCGTCAGCGGCCTGGGGCTGACCGGGTACGAAGCCGCGGTGGATTTTCTGCTCACTTGACCGATGGGTTCCCACCACAACGGAGAATGGCGTTGGTTCGTCTGTCACACCAAACCGAAGTGCGAGAAACGGTTCGCCAACCTGATGGCGACCAGTGAGATCGAGTTCTACCTGCCGCTCTACCAAAGCACGCGCAAGTACTTCAGCCGCAGGATCCGACGCCACCAGATCAAGTACTTCACCAAACCGCTGTTCCCGAGCTATGTCTTCTGTCACCTGCCCCTGGAGCGGAAGATGGAAGCCTACCAGCGCGACTACGTGGTCCGCTTGATCCGCGTCGAAAACGAGGCGCGTTTCCTCCGTCAGCTCGACTCGATCAAACGCCTCATCGAATCCGGCGTGGAACTCGAGCTCTGTCCGCCACTCGAGCAAGGCGCCCGGGTGCGCATCAGCAACGGCCCCCTGGCCGGTGTCGAAGGCGTGGTGGAGGATCCGACCGACCCCGACCGCATCGTGGTCGCCGTGGACATCCTCCAACAAGGAGTCCAAACCCAAATCCCCCAATCCGACCTGGAGATTCTCGAAGACGACGACTGAACGCCGCCGTCGCGAATTCCCGCCCCGAAAGACATTCGCCCGAACGTCAACCGCGTTTGGGGAGAGGGGTCGATGTACGATTTCGTCATTTCCAAGCCTTCCGTTTCCGGATTGAATGCAGCCCTATGGAGTTGATCGACGGCAATAAGATTTCCCGGGAAATCCTGGACGAGGTAAAGACGGAAGTGGCCGGGCTGGACGGTGGCCGGCCTTGTGTGGCGTTCATACGGGTGGGCGAAGACCCCGCATCGGTATCGTACGTGAAAAAGAAGGACCGGGTTGCCCGCGAACTCGGAATCGAAAGCCGACTGAACGTGCTACCGGAAACGGTTTCCCAGGAAGCGTTGTTCGACCTGATCGATGGCTTCAACGCCGATCCGGCCGTGTCGGGCATTCTGATCCAGTCGCCGCTACCCGGGCACCTCGACGAACTGGCCGCGTTCCGCCGCGTGCGGCCGGGAAAAGACGTCGATGGATTCCACACCGTGAACCTCGGACTCCTCTGCCAGGAGGACGACGCCGGATTCGTCGCCTGCACGCCCGCCGGTATCCTGGAGTTGCTGCGGCGCTCTTCCGTTTCGCTCGCCGGCAAGCACGTTGTGGTCCTCGGCCGCAGTCTGATCGTCGGCAAACCCGTCGCGCTGCTCGCCGTGCAGAAGAAGGACTGGGCCAACGCCACGGTGACGGTATGTCACTCGCGCACGGCGAATCTGCCCGACGTCACGCGCCGGGCCGACGTCCTCATCGCGGCCATCGGCAAGGCCGGATTCGTGACCGGCGACATGGTCAAGGACGGCGCCGTAGTGATCGATGTCGGGATCAACCGCGTGCCGGACGATTCCCGCAAGTCCGGCTACCGCCTCACCGGCGATGTCGAGTTCGACTCCGTGTCACCCAAGACCGCCAAGATCACCCCCGTACCCGGCGGCGTCGGCCCGATGACCGTCGCCATGCTGATGAAAAACACGGTGAAGGCTTTCCGGCGTCAGCACGAGGTTTAGGGCCGACCACACGCGGTCAAGGCAGCTGACCGAAGTCAGCCGGCGGCGCGGGAGCGCCGCCCTCCAGGCCGGATTCCACCGGAATCCCGGAGGGCCATGGGTGAGACACAGTTGCTCCGCCGTGGCCGCGGGGACCCGGCGCATCCTCCGGCTCCGCCCGCCGGCAACGGTTTCGCTTCGCAAACCGTTTCGTTCAGCTCAACGGCGTCAGCGCGACAATCAAGTGCAGGCAGACGCAGGTTGCCAGCGCGGCGGCGACGTCATCGATCACCACGCCCTGCCCGCCCGGCATTTTCTGGAGGCCGCGGATACCGAGGGGCTTGAGGATATCGAAAAACCGGAAGAGCACAAAACCGAGCAGAACCACCAACCAGGCAAAGGGACCGTCCAGCACCGGTTGCGGTCCACCGACCTGCAAGCCGAAGAAACAGAGCGGAATCGCAACCATTTCGTCGAGGATCATTTCGGGCGGATCGACTTTCCGCATCCGCCTCTCCCCTTCCCCGCAGATCAAAACGGCCAGATAAAGGGTCAAGACCGCCAGGAACATAAAAAAGAACAGGTTCAGGTGGTAAAACACCACCGTGAACCAAACCAGTCCGGCCAGGCTGCCGAGCGTTCCGGGTGCTTTACTCAGGTATCCCAGGCGGCCGAGCGTGGACAGGTTGAGGATCCAGGAATCCGGTACGGCCCGAAGCCAGACGGGAGCGTGTTTCATGGACGCGACGAGGGTTGCGGTTCGTTCAATTGCGGCCAATACTTAACGAAGTAGCGCAGGCCGGAGGTCACCGTAATCAACGTCGCCAGGACAAAAAACACCACCCCCAGGCCGCGGGTCCAGGAAGCCGTGTGTTCCCAGAGAGACGCCTCGCCGAACCAGGCCGGAAAATCGATTCCGAACACGGGGGCCGCCAGCAGCAGGCCGACTGCGACAATTTGGGTCACCGTCTTCTGCTTGCCCGCCTTTTCGGCGGCAATGATGATCCCCCGACTGGCCGCCATCATCCGCATCCCGGTGATCAGGAACTCCCGCGAGAGCACCAGCAGCACCAGGAAAATCGCACCGGCGGGCACCAGCTCAAAAACCACGATCGCTACCATGGCGCCGACCACGAGGATTTTGTCGGTCAGAGCGTCCATCAGTTTGCCAAAATCGGAAACCAGCCCCATCCGCCGCGCCAGCGCACCGTCCAGCCAGTCGGTGATCCCGGCGACAATGAACAGCAGCAACGCACCGGTCGCCGCGCCGGTGGCTTCGAGCGCCATCAGACCCACAATAAGAAACAGGATCGGCACCCGCGAAAGTGTCAGGATGTTCGGTAAGTTCATACCCTCCAATGAGAGAAAGTTGCCATTGCCAAAAAAGTAAGATCGAATGAGAGCCTGACCGGTCGAATCCACTTCTAGCAAAGAATTTCCTGATTTTCGCACAAAAAATGAAACTCGCCATCTATCCGGGCACATTCGATCCCATCACCTACGGGCACCTCGACGTGCTCGACCGGGCCACCCGCATTTTCGACCGCGTCTTGATCGCCGTCGCGAAAAACGAAGCCAAGAAACCGCTGTTCACGGAAGAGGAGCGGATGGCCCTGATTTCCGAAAATATCCGCGAGCGCCCCGGGGTCGAGGCAACCGCTTTCCCCGGGTTGCTGATTGAATTCGCCCGCGAGCGGGGCGCGACCGCCATCGTTCGCGGTCTGCGGGCTCTGTCGGATTTCGAATACGAGTTCCAAATGGCCTTGATGAACCGGCGGCTCTACCCCAAAATGGAAACCATCTTCCTCATGCCGCACGAAGCGCACAGTTACACCAGTTCCCGCCTGATCAAACAGGTGAACGCCTTCGGGGGCGACATCTCCCCCTTCGTGCCCCCGAACGTCGTCCGGGCGCTGCTCACGAAACGTTAACCCGACATGGCGTTCGATAAGATAGCGATCGTCGGATGCGGGGCGGTGGGATTGTATTACGGAGGCATGCTGGCCCGCGCCGGCCGTCAGGTCCATTTTCTCTTGCGTTCGGACTACGACGCCGTGGCCGAAAAGGGCATTCGCCTCCTGCTGCCCGACGACGATGTCCGGCTCGCCCCCGTCCACGCCCACCGCGACACCGCCGAGATCGGCCCGGTGGACCTCGTCATCATCGCCCTGAAAGCCACCGCCAATCCCGCCCTGACCGGACTGATTCCAACGCTTCTCAAGGACGACGCCGCCCTGCTCACCCTTCAGAACGGTTTGGGAAACGAAACGTATCTGGCCGAACACTTCGGCGCGGAACGGGTGTTGGGCGGCCTCTGCTTTATCTGTCTCAACCGGGTCGGCCCCGGCGAAGTAAGAAACCTGCTGCCGGGCTCGCTGACTCTCGGGGAATACGCGCTTCCGGCGGGACGCCGCGTCCGGGAAGCGACCGAGATGTTCGCCGCGGCCGGGATCGATTGCCGGACCGCTGAAAACCTGACCGAGGCCCGCTGGCGCAAGCTGGTGTGGAATATCCCCTTCAACGGACTCACCATCGCCGCGGGCGGGATCGATACGGGAAAACTCCTGGCCAGTGAACCCCTGACGAGCGAAATCGAGGCACTCATGCGCGAAGTCCGCGACACCGCGCGGGCGCTCGGAATCGAAATCGAGGACAGCTTCCTCGAAACCCAGATTTGCGTCACCCGCGGCATGGGAGGTTACCACCCCTCCAGCCTGATCGACTTCCAGGAAGGCCGGCCGGTCGAAGTCGAAGCCATCTGGGAAAACCCGCTGCGGGAAGCACGAAAGGCGGGCGTCCCCACACCCCGCCTGCAACTGTTGCACGCCCTCCTCAGCACGTTGGGAACCGGACGGTCGAGCCGCCCAGCCGAATCTTGAACGAGCGCACGACCGGAATCAGAACGCGAACGCTCAGCGCCGCGAGGCGCCTTCGCTCTTCCGTTTTTTCTCGTCCGCCACGATCACCTTGAACATGTGCATGGCGATCCAGGCCGTCGCGGTCATGCTTAGCGCGGTCAGCCCGGCCCAAACGGCCACCCAGGTCGGATCGTAACTTGGAACGGTCGGCCTCAGAGCGAAAAAGCTGATAAAGAAAAAGGGAACGATAAAAAGAATGTCGCGAATCGTCATGAAAACACTCGTTGAATTCCGGCCGGCTCGACGCCGCGCACAACTCACAAAGGTCGCGATCCTGCAACACCCGCGCCCCTCTTGCCAATCCCAAAATGCGAATTGAATCCGGTCGGCGAAGCGTCCCGTCGTCATCGGCGGCGAATTTCGCCCGCCGTCCGCGCTTCCACTAAGCGTTTCCCGGTTTTGGCCGGGTGAGATCAACGTCGAACCGGCCTGAGAAAAGTGGACCCGGGATTCCCCCTGCCCTCACGGGCAGGCCTACGGTGAGCGGGCATGTTCGATGATGGAAGCGACGAGGGCGTCCAGGGTTTGTTCGCACGGTTCGACGTGGACGGTGAGCCCGAGGCTCTTGAGCTTCTCGGTCGTGACCGGACCGATACTGCATGCGAGCGGGGTCGCGGCTTCGGGTCCGGTCTTGAGTTTGGCAGCCTGACTCACGAAGGACTGAACGGCGGAGGAACTGGTGAACACCATGTAGTCGGCGCCCCGCTCCCGAAAATCCTCCACCTGGGGCAACTCTTCCAGCGTTTGCAGGTCGGTGCGGTACACCGGCAGGCGGTCCACGATGGCGAAACCGTCCTGCTCCAGGCGGGTGACGAGTTTGTCGCCGCCCCGGTTTCCGGTCACCACCAGGATCTTGGCACTGTCGAGGCTGCCGGTGGCGATCAGGGCGTCGGCCAGGCCGTCGGCCGTCGCGGTCTCGGGAACCAATTCCGGCTTAAGGAGGTAACCTTCGATCGCCCGCGCGGTCCCGCGTCCCACCGCCGCGATACGCATCGATCCGAGATCGCGGACATCGGCGTGCCGCTTGAGGAAGTACTCAAAGAAATGCCGCACCCCGTTGGCGCTCGAAAATACGAGCCAGTCGTACGCGCCGAGTCCTTCCAGGATTTCCTTCCACACCCGCTCGTCGTGATCGCCGCGAATCCGTACCATCGGAATTTCCAGCACCTCGGCGCCGGCCTCCTCCAGTTTGTCTCGCAATTCGCCGGCTTGCTCCCGGTTGCGGGTAACCACCACGCGACGGCCGAAAAGCGGCCGACGCTCAAACCAGTCCAGGCCGTCACCCACAGCGACCACCTCGCCGACAAGCACCACGGCGGGCGCTCCCAGTCCGGCCTCCCGAACGGCGTCCGGCAGTTCCCGCAGGGT
This sequence comes from Opitutales bacterium, assembly GCA_007132315.1. Lineage (GTDB taxonomy): Bacteria > Verrucomicrobiota > Verrucomicrobiia > Opitutales > T3Sed10-336 > SLOW01. Next base: position 7,986 of record SLOW01000208.1, on the reverse strand, counting down.
GGCTCGACAGGTGCGCTGCCGCGAAAGTGAAGCCCACTGCACCGCGGCGGCCGGAGTATCCGGCGCGCGCCCACCGGCGATCAGTTCATCGACGATCTCCCGCAGGCGTGCCATGCCCATGTAAATACACAACGTGGCGTCGAGCGCGCCGTAGGCGCGCCAATCGACCACGGTGGTCTTCTTTTCGGGATCCTCGTGACCGGTCAGGAAAACCACCGCTGAGCTGGTGTTGCGCTGGGTGAGGGGAATTCCGGTGTATCCGGCCGCTGCCACGGCGGCCGTCACGCCGGGAACGATCTCGAAAGGAATGCCCTTGTCGCGCAACCGCCGAGCCTCTTCCCCGCCCCGGCCGTAAACAAACGGATCACCTCCCTTCAGGCGCACAACACGTTTGCCGCTCCGAACCCAGTCAACCAGGATCTCCTCGATCTTGTTCTGTTCGATGCTGTGACGCCCGGCTTTCTTGCCGACATAAACCCGCTCGCAATCCGCCCGGCAGGCAGCGATCAGATCGGGATGCACCAGGTAGTCATACACCACAACATCGGCGCGGGCCAGGAGCGCGTACGCCCGCCGTGTGACCAAACCGGGCCCGCCGGGACCGGCACCGACCAGATAAACAATGCCCTTTTCCGATTCCGTCATTTGATTCTTCATACGCAACTGCGATTCCACCCGGTTGGACGGGCGAAATCCTGAATGAGACGTAACCATCCCGATCTTGGACCAACCCCGACCCCGGACCACCGATTCGCCGTCATCCGGACTCCAGTCCCAATTCCTTCACCAGCGCCCGAACCGCTTCCTCGATCCCGTCGTCTTCGACAGCCAGTGGCGCCCGTTGATAACCGGTCTTCTCGTGAAAAATCTCCAGCCATTCGCCGCTGCAGTGGGCGGCGAACGCGGCGTGGCAGCCGCCGCCCAGAGCGGCCAGGAACGCCCGTTCCGCACGCACCTGCGCGCCGGTTCGGGAATCGAGAGCCGGACGCAACGCTTCCACGCTCGACGCCGGGCATTCCAGGGCGATCGCGCCCTGGCCGGGTGCGGGTACCATTTCCGCCGTCGTCAGTTCCCGAAAACGAAGGTCCGCGCGCTCCCGGATACCCAGCCGCCGCAGTCCGGCGGCGGCCAGGATGGTGCCGTCGGCGTAACCCTCGGCGATCTTGCGCAATCGCGTCTCGACGTTGCCCCGGATTTCCCGCCACTCGGTGTCGGGGAACAGGCGGGCGGCCTGGGCGCGCCGGCGCGGGCTTCCGGTCGCGAGGACGGCCGGCGCCTCGCACCCCTCCCGCAGGACCAGGACATCGTTCGGACGCTCCCGCGGCAGAAATCCGGCCAGCGCCAGCCCTTCGCCCAACGTGGTCGGCAGGTCCTTGCAACTGTGGACGGCGGCGTCGGCCTCGCCCCGCAGGAGAGCCTGCTCCAGCTCGCCGGTGAACAGCCCTTTGCCTCCCTGCTTTTCGAGCGACCAGTCCTGTTGCCGGTCGCCCGTTGTGACCAGTTCGAGCAATGCGACGGACGAATCCGGCCAGCGGCGTCCCAGATGCTCGGCGGCCAGGCGCGCTTGGGCCATCGCCAGAGCGCTCCGACGCGTGGCCAATGTGATGCGATTCTTCATGGCGACACCATCAGCAGCTTGTCGGAGTTAAGCCAGCGCCTGGCTCCGACACGCTGCCAGGCGCGTCTCAACTCCCGTACGAAGCCTGGACGCCCTTGATGTTCTTCTTCGACACCCAGGGCATCAGGCCGCGGAGCCGCTTGCCGGTCTTTTCTATCTGGTGTTGTTCGCCGGCCTTCATCAGCGCCTTGTAATTCTTGAGACCACCCTGGTATTCGGAAACCCATTCCCGGGCGAACTTGCCGCTCTGGATCTCCTTGAGGATCGTCTTCATCTTGCGGCGGGTGGTGCCGTCCACGATCCGGGGACCGCGGGTGACGTCGCCGTACTTGGCGGTCTCGGAGATGGAGAAGCGCATTCCGGAGATGCCGGATTCGTTGATCAGATCGACGATGAGCTTCAACTCATGAAGGCACTCGAAATAGGCCATTTCCGGCTGATACCCGGCTTCGACCAGAGTCTCGAAACCGGCCTGAATCAGGGCGGCGGTCCCGCCGCAAAGAACGGCTTGTTCGCCGAACAGATCGGTTTCGGTCTCTTCCTTGAACGTGGTCTGCAGAACACCGGCCCGGGTGCCGCCGATTCCCTTGGCCCAGGCCAGGGCGATCTTCTTGGCTTTGCCGGTGGCGTCGTTGTGCACCGCGATCAGACTCGGCACGCCGCGGCCCTCCTGGTACTGGCTGCGGACCACGTGGCCGGGGCCCTTCGGGGCCACCATGATGACATCGACTTCGGGCGGCGGCTGAATCAGACCGTAGTGGATGCAGAAACCGTGGCTAAACAGGAGGCACTTGCCCTTGGTGAGGTTGGGTTCAACATCCTTTTCGTAAACCGAAGCCTGCTTCATGTCCGGCACCGCCAGCATAATGACATCGGCCTTGCTCACGGCTTCACCGGTATCACACACATTGAATCCGAGTTTCCGGGCCACCGGCCGGGACTTGCTCTTGGCGTAAAGGCCGATGATGACGTTGCATCCGCTTTCTTTCAGGTTCAGGGCGTGCGCGTGTCCCTGGGAGCCGAAGCCGATCACGGCAACGGTCTTCGAGCTGAGCGATCTGAGATCGGCGTCTTTATCCGAATATACTTTAGCTGGCATGTTTTTTCGTTTTGTTGTTTGGTACTGATTCGGCCGGTTCTCCCCAATCTGTTGGCTTGGCCAAAAATGTCGCGTTTCTCAAGTCATGGCATCTCACTCTTCAGAAAGCCGTCGGGGCTTCCCAACGGTTTCCCCCGGACAAACGCATTTGATACGGCTATCAGGCGTCGGCGCTTTGCCTGGCCATGGCCAGTTTTCCGGTGCGGGCCAGTTCGCGTATATCGAAAGGTGCCAGCAATTCGAGGAAAGCATTGATCTTCCCTTCGTCGCCGGTGAGCTCGATGACCACCGACTTGCCCGTCACATTGATAATCTTCGCGCGAAAAATATCGCAGACCTGCAGGATCTCCGAACGGTTGGAGGAATCGGCTCCCAGTTTGATGAGGACCATTTCCCGATCGACCGACTGTCCGGCGTTGAAATCGGCCACATCGATCACGTTGATCAGCTTGCGCAGTTGTTTCGTTATCTGGTCCAGCGTGGCGTCGTCACCCTTGACCACCGCAGTGATCCGGGAAAGGCTGGGGTCGTGCGTGGGCGCGACGTTGAGGGTGTCGATGTTGAAACCGCGGCCGCTGAACATCCCGGCCACGCGCGCGAGAACACCGAACTTGTTTTCAACCAGAACTGAGATGGTATGCCTCATAAAAAAGGAAAATGCGGTGGACGGCGAGGGATTCGAACCCCCGACCCCCTCGGTGTAAACGAGATGCTCTAACCAACTGAGCTAGCCGTCCGGAAAAGAAGAGGTTAAACGTCTCCAAGCCGCCCGACGCAAGAAAAAAGGTTTCCGGAAACGGCCCGCGAAGCCGCCTGGAATTCCAGCCTAGTCGGCATTCTCCACCAGGTGCTCCGCGATCTGAACGGCGTTGAGGGCCGCGCCCTTCCACAGCTGATCGCCCACCACCCAGAAACTCAGCGCGTTGTCCAGCGCGGTGTCGTAGCGGAGGCGGCCCACGGCGCAGTTCTCCCGCCCGGCGAAGTCGAGCGGCATCGGGTAAATCCCGCGAGCGGGGTCGTCCACCAGGTCGCAACCGGGAAACTCCTCGATCGCCCGGCGGGCGTCGTCGAGATCCACGATACTTTCGAACTGGGCGGTCACCGCGATCGCGTGCGCGCGAAAAACCGGAACCCGGACACAGGTGGCCGACGCCTTGAAACCGGGCAGGTTGAGAATTTTCCGACTCTCGTGGAGCAGCTTCATCTCCTCCCGCGTGTAACCGTTGTCCTCGAATGCGTCCACATGGGGAAGCAGGTTGAACGCGATCGGATGGGGATAGACCTCCGGCTTCGACTCGCTTCCCTCGACGTACGCCCGCACCTGGGCGTCGAGTTCCGCGATCGCTTCCGCGCCGGAACCGGAGACGGCCTGGTAGGTCGAGGCGATCACCCGCTTGACCCCGAACTCCCGGTGCAGGGGATAGAGCCCCATGAGCGCGATGGCTGTGGAACAGTTCGGGTTGGCGATAATCCCGCTGTGCCGGAGCGCTTCGGCGCCGTTGATTTCCGGCACAACGAGGGGCACGGCCTCTGTCATGCGAAAGGCGGAGCTGTTGTCGATCACCACACAACCGCGTTCCGCCGCGTTGGGTGCCAAGTCTCGGGAAATCCCGGCGCCGGCGCTGAATATCGCGATATCCAATCCGTCGAACGCCTCCGGAGTCGCTTCCGCGATGATCCAGGTGCGCTCGCCTTCGGTCACCGTTTTGCCCGTCGAACGCGCCGAGGCAAGCAACCGCAGCTCGGCGAAGGGAAAAGAGCGCGCGAGCAGCAGCCGGATCAGTTCTTGACCGACCGCGCCGGTGGCGCCGACAATACCGATGTTCAGATTCTCTTTCTTCAATGGACGTCTCTCCTTTACGTAAAAAAATCATCGTGCAGGCCGAAAAGCACGGATTCAAGCCCACAAATCACCTCATCCACGTTTCCATCGGCGCCCAGCGCATGCACGTTTTCTCCGGGGAGGCCCTGATCCATACCTACACCGTCTCCACCTCCCGGCGCGCCCCGTCCTGCCTCCGGGACTCGGCCGGCACGCCGGACGGCCTGCATCGCGTGGCGGAAAAAATCGGCGACGCCGAACCGCTCGGCACGGTCTTCAAAGGGCGCGCGCCGACCGGGCGGTTCTACTGGGAACTGGAGGAGGACAACCTGATCACCACCCGCATCCTTTGGCTGGAAGGCCTCCAGGCCGGCCACAACCGCGGCGGCGATCGCGATTCGCGGCGGCGGTACATCTACATCCACGGCACCAACCGGGAAGACCGGCTGGGCTCCCCCCAAAGCGGCGGCTGCGTCAACTTGAGCAACACCGACATCCTGGAACTCTTTCAAACCGTCCCCGCCGGAACCCTGGTCTGGATCGATTTGGAGTAAGCGGACAAGAACCCGTCGGCAGCCTGGCACACAACCGGCTAACCTTCGCCGCAGAGGGCTTCGTACACGGTTTCGGCCAGGGCGAGGTGGCCGTGCGGCTGGAGGTGGACGCGGTCGGCAGCGATCATCATGGGGTGCTGGTCGCGCAGGAAACGGTCCACGGCCAGTTGAAAATCGGCCAGATCGAGGAACAGTTCGTCGGTCAGATCGCGCACCGCCTCCGCGTAAAGGTCGCACATCTCACGCATCGGTTCGGCGCGGTCGGGCTCGACGAAAAACGGGGTGGCCAGGCAGACCCCCTGAATCCCAGACTCCTGGGAAACGCGCAGCAGTTCCCGATAGATACCGAGGTACTCCTCGAGCGGAACGTGGTCGTCCAGGCTCTCCGGATCGGCGAAACGCCGCCAGACGTCGTTGATCCCGATCGCCACGACCAGCCGGTCGGGCCGCTCAGCCAGGACGTCGTTCTCCCAACGCCGTTCCAGGTCGCGGATCGTGTCGCCGTTGACCCCCCGATTAAGAATCTTCACCCGCCATGTCGGATGGCGGTGCAGGAGAAGGTTGCGGAACAGATGGACGTAACCGCACCCGTAGGGAGTATACGGCTCCTCCCGCCGACCGCAATCGGTGATGCTGTCCCCGATGAACAGAAGTCGCTCGTCCGGCCGCATCTTCATCACCCATTCATCTGAAGGCGCGCGCGTGAGTTGGCAACCTTATTGCGCGCGGCATCCCGCTTTCCGGTTGCCCTGATCCCGGCGATCGCCGAGGCTGGCGGCGGGTATGATCGGCTTCAATCAGGATTTCGAGCAGACGCCTTCGGCTCCCGCCGCCAACCTCGCCCCGCTGGTGGAAAACACCTTCGCACGCGAGGGCTGGCTGCGCGAACACCTGGGACTCGACTACCGACCCGAACAGGAAACCATGGCGAACGCCGTGGCGGCGACCCTGGAATCCGACACCCCCCTGCTCTTCGAAGCCGGCACCGGAGTCGGAAAAAGCCTCGCGTACCTGATCCCCGCCATCCTTCGGGCGCTCGAAGCCGAACGGCCGTGTATCATTTCCACCAATACAATTTCCCTCCAGGAACAGATCCGCAACAAGGACATCGACCTGTGCCGCGCTTTTTTCTCCCGGGTCCCCGCGCTGGAGGAGCGGCAAAAGTTCCGCACCGCCCTGCTCCTGGGCAAAGGAAACTACCTCTGCACGTACCGCCTGAGCCGGGCCATCGAAAGCCGGGCCGATCTTTTCGGCGGTCCGGAGCAGGAGGAGCTGGAACGCCTGGCCGAGTGGTCCCAGCAAACCGACTCCGGGCTGGTCCAGGAACTCCACCCCGCGCCGAACTTCGACGTGTGGGAACAGGTCAACGCCGACTCGTCCTCCTGCAACCGCAAGAACTGCGCCCCGGAAACCTGCCCCTATCAACGGGCGCGGGCCCGGTTGCGCAACGCGCACCTGATCATCGTCAATCACAGCCTCCTCTTCGCCCTCATCAACGCCGGGGGCGGCCCGGGGAAAGGCAAGGGCGTTCTCTTCCCCAATGACTTCGTGGTGATCGACGAGGCCCACAGCGTTCCGGCGATCGCCACCGACCATTTCGGACTCAGCCTGGGATCGGCCGGTCTGCGGCGCCTGCTCAACAAACTCTACCATGCGAAAAAGAAGCGCGGCCTCTTCGTCCGTCACGCCGGCCCCCGCCAGCGGCAGGCGGTGGAGGACGCAACCGAAGCCGCCGAGCAGTTTTTCCAGTTTATCCGGGATCGCATCCTGGATCGGAAACCCGTCGTGCGCGTGCGCCAGGAAAACTGGGCGGAAGCCACCCTCGGACCGCCCCTGCGGGCTCTCATTCAGCACACCGGCGACATCCTCGGCCGGCTGGACGAGGACGGTCCCGCCCACGCCGAACTCCAGGACCAGAAACGCCGTCTCGAAATCTACGCCGCCGGCCTCAACCAGTGCCTCAGCCTGGCGGACGAGGGCCACGTTTACTGGGTGGAGCGCTCCGGCAAACAGGGCCGCAACGTGACCCTGCGATCGGCCCCGATCGACATCGCGCCTCACCTGCGCAGCACGCTTTTTCAGCGCGACACCGCCGTCGTCCTGACCAGCGCCACCCTCGCCCAGGCCGGGGACATGAGCGTCTTCCAGGCGCAGGTCGGCGCCGAAAGCGCGGAGACCCGGATCGTTGCTTCGCCCTTCGATTTCCGGCGGAATATGCGCGTGTTCGTCGCCACCGACATCCCCACGCCGTCGCCCTCCGAAGGCCGCCTCGCCCTGGAGATATTGAGCGACTACATCCGATTCTGTGCCGAACGCGTGACGGGCGGATCGCTGGTCCTCTTCACCAGCTACCAGGACATGCGCCAGGTGGCTCTGGACGTCGAGGAACACTTCCAGCGGTGCGGCCGGCCCTTTTTCATGCAAGGTCGCGATTTCTCCCGGAGCGAGCTCACCCGCCGTTTCGCCGGGGCCGGCAACGCGGTGCTGTTCGGGACCGACAGCTTCTGGACCGGCGTGGATGTGCCCGGCCCCGCTCTCTCTCAGGTGGTGATCACGCGGCTGCCCTTCGAAAACCCCACCCAGCCGGTGGCCGAAGCCAAATGCGAGTGGATACGCGCACGCGGCGGCAATCCATTCGCCGAATTCACCCTGCCCCAGGCGCTGATCAAGTTCCGCCAGGGGATCGGCCGACTGATCCGCGGCCACAACGACCGGGGCACGATCACCCTGCTCGACTCCCGCCTCCTGCAAAAGACGTACGGCCGTCTGTTTCTCGCGTCACTGCCCTGTCCGAATCACCAGCGCATCGATCGCGCCAACCGCGAGGAACATTTTCAGCCGCCCGACTCCCGCTAAAAGCCCCCACCGTGGCAGCGGACCGCCAGCAGTCTGT
>SLOW01000273.1 GCA_007132315.1 Opitutales bacterium | reverse complement strand
CCCACCCGGCGAAACCGTGACCTCGGTGACACTTTCCCCGCTGCCGGACGAATCCGAAGAATCGACCCAGCGAACGGTTGAGCTCCGCGTTCCCGAATCCGAAGCAACGGATCCGGCGGACGCCGCGGCGACGATCTCGCTGCTGCCCTACACCTACCAAAACTGGCGCGACCTCGCCTTTGAAAGTCTCCCGGCGGGCGAATCCGGCGCGGATCCCTCCGGCGACGGATTGGCCAATTTGCTCGCCTTCGCTCTCGGCCTGAATCCCCTGCAACCCGCGCCTCAAGGCCATCCGTCACGTCCGGTGCTGATCGCGTTCGAGAGGGGTGGAGCAAGCCACCCCGCCCTGACGTTTACCCGGCCGCTGGGCATTCAAGGCGTCGAGTACCGGCTCGAATCCTCGGACTCCCTCGACCCCGAGTCCTGGTCCGTCGCGGCCGTGATCGAGCCGGTGACCGAGGATCTCGGCGACGGGCGGCAGCGGGTCACCCTGCCCCATCCGGAACCGACCGACGACACATCCCGGCGATTTCTGCGTTTGAAAGTATTGCTGCCGGACGATGAATCGTGAAGATTGTCGGCCCTATGAAGGTCGTACTCGTCGCCGCAATCTCCCTGGACGGATTTATCACCCGTCACGACGAACCCGGGAGCAATTTCACCTCCGAGGCGGATAGCCGGTATCTCCAGGAGATTCTGCCGCATTTTGACTGCTGCATCTTCGGCGGAGCCAGTTTCCGGGTCGCCCGCACCTGGATGCGACAGCGCCTGATGCCGGACAAACTCCGGGTCGCGGTCACCCGCAGTCCCGAAACCTACGCCGACGAGGCCGAACCCGGCCGCTTCGAGTTCACCTCGGATTCCCCGCGCAAAATCATCGGCAATCTCGGCGCCCGCGGGTATCAGTTCTGCGCCCTCCTGGGCGGCGGACAAATCTACAGCCTGTTTCTCCAGGCCGGCTGCGTGGACGAACTCTGGATCACACTCGAAGCCCGCCTGTTCGGCACCGGCACCGCCCTCTGTCCCGGACACGTGGACATCCCCCTGGAATTGATTTCCCACGACAACCTGGGCGGCGACACCCTGTTGCTGAAATACCGCCCGAACCGATGAAGAAGACCGCCATGCCCAAGGCGATCAATTACCTGCTTGCCCGGGAAAAGGAGTTGCGTGAATGCTTCCAGCACGCACCTTCGAGAATAGAAAACAATTTGGCCGAAAATGCGCTGCGTCCGATCAAGCTCGGCGGGAAGTTCTGTGCCAACTTTTACAGTGTGGTCTCGAACGCCGGCAATGACACTGTCCTCCATGATTCCGATAAAATCCGGGGTGGTGGCCCCAAACCCGCGGCCCTGGTTGTCAGAAAGAAACACAATCTTGTTCGTTCCTTTTAAAGGTTTTAATACGTGCACGCCCGACAGGTTGAAAACGGAACGCCTCCCCTAATCGCATCCGGGCCAAAGACATAGCCGGTTTCTGTTTCAAACATGCGTTGAGCCATAAATTTATCCATGACCAGGACGCTTCCTCCAGGCGCCTTTCGGGCAGCAAGGTTTGTGCCGGCCGGATCCGGGATGCCACTGTCGAGGACATCGCCTTCCGCCATAAAATCAGCAAAGTGGTTGAGGAAGGTATTTACGACCTTGAGGCGATAATACGATTCACTCAGTATCCCTCCCTTCCGCACGGGATAGGATTATTGATACGTGGTGGCGATATTTGCCCCGGAGCCCCAGGCAAAGTTGGTGCCGCCGTCAGACATGTAATAGGTAATATTTGGGAAAAAGATGGGAACCCCAGTCATCTGCATTCTTCAAATATCGGCGCAGCTTTCGAGTTCGCGCAGAATATCCGGGCATAGGCTTTAGGGCTGAAGCCGGCCTGCCGTGTGAACACCTGTTTCGTCGCCGTGATCCGGCTCCGTATCCTCTTGAGCGAAAACCACAGTGAACCGCGGTTCAAAGAACCGAGCGTCGGTCTCCGGTCCCCTGAATTCGACAGCCCCCGAGTCAAGTTCTCATCGTTTCGAATTCACAAAAAATGGAATTGATAAAATATATTTTTATACTTTTCTAAAGGGATGGAAACTGTCGCGGCTGGAATGCCTTTATATGAAAAGGTTCGCCTGGAGCTGCGGGAACTTGTTCGCTCGGAGTATCGTCCCGGAGACCTGTTGCCCACACAGACGGAGATCGTGCACCGCACCGGAGCCAGCGCAATCACAGTGAAGCGTGCGTTGCAGGAGTTGGCACGCGAGGGTCTAATCGAGTCGACCCGCGGGAAAGGCACCATTGTCCGACGGTTTGAAGTCGCCGATCTCCATGCCGGCGTGTCCAGTTGGAGCGAATCGGTCAGCGGATTCGGTGAAATGCCGCAAACCGCCTGGACAAAAATCGAACGCCGCACCCCGCCGGAACGCGTTCGCAACCTCTTGAAGATTGCCCCCTCGGCCGAAACATTTCGCATCCGGCGTCTGCGGATGGTTCGTGGAAAACCAATCTGTCTGATGATCAATGAAATCCCGGCAGCGCTCATTCCCGAATTCAACCGTCATATGCTCGATTGCGAATCGCTTTATGATTGCCTGCACCGGCATTTCCGCCTGCATCCGGCCAGAGCGGACGAGGATGTGACCGCGCGCGAATCCGCCGCGAATGAGCGCAAGCATCTCGGCGCCCAAGCCAAAGTAGTGCTGGTCGTCACCCGCCGGACATTTCTAGCCAACCGCCGACCGCTCGAACTGGCTACGGTCGTCGCCAACGCCGCGAGCTATCGCTATCAAGTGGAACTCTTCAACCAACCAAATCGATAACATCCAATGAGCCTGACCTTCCCTTATTGTCTCGACCGTGTCCGCGACGCGACTCTCGCACAGGAAGCCATTCTTCAATCCGCTGCGAAGATCTTTGCCGACGCAATTGCGCCCGGAGGCGTGGTCCATGTCTACGCGAACGGCCACTCAAGGATTGCCGTAGAGGAAATGTGCGTGCGCATGGGCGCTCTCACTGGTTTTCGCGCAATCCTGCAGGAGGGGCTTACCAACTTTACCGATGTGGCCGGTCCGAACGGTATCCGCCTCTGCCAATCCATCGAGAAAGTCGAAGGGCTAGGAGCCAAATTGCTCGAGGAAATTGACGTCGCTCCGGCGGAACCGCTTCTCGTCATCTCGGCCACCGGACAAACGCAAGCCGCCGTCGACATTGCCCGCGAATGGATCCGGCGTTATCCGGACAACCCATTGATTTGCTTGTGTTCGGTCGAACAGTCCGACCAGGGAAAGCCAAAGCACAGTTGCGGCATGAACCTCAGTCATCTCGCCCGCAGGGCTCGCACCGGCGTCCTAATTGACAATGCCATGCCGCTGGGCGACACGTCCGTGGTGGTCGAAGGCAACCACGACACCTACCCGGTCTGCCCGCTCTCGAGCATCGGCGCTGTGACCGTCGTCCAATCGTTGAACGAGTTGACGATTCGCGAGCTCGATCGACGCGGAATCCGCCATCATGTCTTGAGAAACATGCACCTGTTTGACACCCGGGACGCCTACAATGCATGGATTCGGGACGAACGGAAGCGCTACGCCCGCGCCATGAACAACCCGGACCGTATCGAGCCCCTCCAAACCTAAGAAAAATGGAGCCTCAAAACTATCTTATCACCGCCTCCACCGGCATCGGAGCGGAAACCGCTCGGCAGTTGGCTCGCCTCGGTCATCGATTGTTTATCGTAAGCCGGCGTACGGAACACTGTGAAGCGCTGGCGGCCGAGTTGCGGGGTCTCGGCTCCGAAACCGGCTTTCTCGCCGGAGATCTGACCGATCCGGAGTTTGCTCCAAAAGCGGTCTCAGAATGTGTCGAAACTTTCCACCGGCTCGACGGCCTGTTCAATGTAGCCGGAATCAGTGCCAGAAGATTGGGCGATGCTCCGTTACATGAATGTGCAGAACAAGGCTGGCAAATCTCACTGGAAACCAATGTCACCACCCAGTATCGTATGTGCCGGGAGTCGCTGCGTGTAATGCTGGCACAGGAGCCCCACCCCGGCACCGGCCAACGCGGAGCAATCCTGAACATGTCCAGCATCCTCGGTATCCACCCCGAGCCCACACATTTTTCCGCAATCGCCTATGCCACAGGAAAAGGTGCAATCATCGCCATGACCCGGTCAGCCGCGGCCTTCTATGCGAAACATCGGATAAGGATCAACGCCCTGGCTCCCGCGCTGGTTCACACGCCGATGAGCGCCCGCGCCTCGGAAGATCTCGAAGTCCTGGAGCTGATCGCCCGAAAACAATCGTTGACGGGCGGTGTAATCCCGATCCGGGATGCGGCTGCGGCCGCGGTGTTTCTGCTAACTGAATCCTCGCGATCCATCACGGGAGAAGTGTTGGAGGTGGACGCGGGCTGGAACCTCTCTTGAGAATCGATGGAAACATATTCAAGCCAAATCCCTGTCGGAAACCACTATAACGTAATTGTCGTCGGTTCCGGGTCCGCCGGAGCGACCGCGACGATATCGGCCGCACGGGCGGGCGCGAAGACACTTGTCCTAGATCGTCTGCCGTTTTTAGGCGGAACGAGCACCGCTGTTCTGGATACGTTTTATGGGTTTTACACGCCGGGATCCAATTCGAAAAAGGCGGTCTCCGGAGTGAGCGAAGATGTCATGGAGCGACTTCGGCGCCATTCCTCCTGGCTGGAACGCCCGAATACTTATGGCGCCGGAACCGGTGTCACCTACCATCCCGAGTACCTT
>SLOW01000103.1 GCA_007132315.1 Opitutales bacterium | reverse complement strand
TCTCATGAACACACCATTACCATACTGAAGTCGTTTCTAAAAAACAGCTCAGCACGACCGTCGCGCCTACCCGCTCGTCGCGTTTTCAGCCGGCCCCAATTCTTCAACCTCGATCTTTTCAGCCACCGTCAGACTAAGATTCGCCCGGCTCCCCCCGGCCACCTCCAGGGAGAGGGTTTGTCCGACCGGATCCATCTCCACCACCGTCACCGTCACACCCGGCTCCAGGCCGTTCTTCTCCAGAAACCTCAGAAAATCGGCCTCCTGGTCGCGCACGCGCCCGATCCGGACGCGGGCGTTCGGCGAACTCTGGGTCAGCTTGATCAGATCGCGTTCGTCCACTTCTCCCTTCGGGTTCGGGATCGGATCGCCGTGCGGATCGACCCGCGGGTATCCGAGATGTCTCTCCATGTGGGCGAGCACTTCGTCTGAAATCACGTGCTCCATATTCTCCGCCTCCTCGTGAACCTCGGACCAGTTCATATCGAGCACCTTGACCAGAAACAGTTCGATCACCCGGTGGCGGCGGAGCACGTGTAGCGCGAGCTTTCGACCGCTTTCGGTGAGCCGTACGCCGACCCGGGCCTCGTAGTTCACCAGATTGGCTTCGTGGAGCGATTTGATCATCGTCGTCGCCGTGCCCGGAAATACCTTCAGCGCGGCCGCCAGTTTGCCCATCGGCACCGGATCGCCCTCACCCCGCTGCTCCTCGAGGTAAATTTGTTTGATGTAATTCTCAACCGTACTGGTCGCCATGACACCCGCGATTCTGCCTCGACCGTCAGACAAATAAAGAGAAAACGCTCCGTGCGACCACAGAAGCCACTTCAGCCATCCCACGAATGGGTTCGCAGGCCCGCGCCCCCCCAAACGTTTTGACAATCCGCCCTCGAAACCGGTATGTAGTCCAGTCGGAGACGGGAAACTGTACTGCGTCACTCCACAAACCAAAGCCCGCGAACCACAAGCCGGATAGGGCTACCCGTCGTTGCGTTTCGCGACCGGGCGGTTCACCGAGTTTTCCCGACTCACACTGTTTCACCAAATCACCAATCAAGAACCGCCAACCCAGTACCGCCCATGAAAGCCTCACCCACCAAATGTTCGATTGCCGTGCCGTCCGCGAACAAACCGCGGGCACATCCCGGAAAATCCGCCCGTCGCCTGACCAAAAAGACAGGCCTATACCTCGCTTCCCTGGTCCTGGCCCTCGGCGGCCTTGCCGGCGAAGCCCGCGCCTGCGTGGCCTGCAACCTGAGTTTCGCCGACCAGATCCTCAATGAACGGGCCGGCACACTCCTCGGCCGTGAAATCCAGCAGGCCATGGTCAACCAGCGCGGGCTGCCCTTCGGCGACATCTCCGAAGTCAGCCCGGAGCAGAGGAAAGAAATCGAAGACGCCGCCTGTCTGGGTGAAAGCGACGCCTGTTGCGCCAACAAGGAGGTCCGCGAAGCGGAAGCCGCTGCCGAAAGCAATACCGCCCCCGCGGACAACGGATCGGCCCGGGACGGCGACGCGTCCGCCGCCTCGATCGGATCCGTTCCTTTCGTTCCGGACACCCGAATCGGCACTCCGATCTCCGAAGGCGCGGCCGGAAACCCGAGCGCCAATGCCCCGGGCCTGTTGACCACGCCGTTATCGGAACGGTTTCCGGAGCTCTACGAAGATGAGGACTTCATTGAGATCATTCGGCGCGACGAAACGTTGGGCATTCCACCCACCAGCTACGTGCCGCAGGACATTGAACCGGACGTCGAATTCCGCATCGATCTGTCGGAAGGGAAGACGTACCTCGGGAACGGGGTTATCTACGACGGCTTCGTCACCGACGGCAAGATCCCGGGCCCCACCTTCCGGGCCACGCAGGGGGATATCGTTAAATTCACCGTCCACAACGCCGGCACGGTGCCCCACGGCGCGTCGATCCACGCCGCGAACACCCAGACCTCGAAGTACGTGGGCCAGATCCCGCCCGGGGAAAGCAAGAGCGTCACCTTCCTGGCCTCACAGCCGGGGGTGTTCATGTACCACTGCGCCCCGGGCGGCCACGCCATCCCCATGCACGTTCAGTTCGGCCAGTACGGCATGATCGTGGTGGAACCCGCCGAGCGGAAATACAAGCTGGAAGAGGTGCTCGGCCGGGAGCCGGACGCGAAAATCCACATCATCCAGCACGGTCTCTACCAGAGCGGAGCGGACGCCATCGACGGCAGCCCTCTCTACAGTCTCTTCAACGGAAGCATCTTCCGATACGTGGCCGAACCGATCCAAGTGCGGCCGGGCGATTACGTGCGTATCTATTTTCTGAATATCGGCCCCAACGAACTGTCCACCTTCCACTTCGTGGGCATCGTGTGGGATTACGTTTACTGGCAGGGTCATCCGGAAGCGCGGCTGCCGGGCGGACAAACCGTCACCGCCGGCCCCTCGGACTCCTGGGTCATCGAGTTCCGGGCGCCGCCGGACGAAGGCGCCTACACCATGCTCACGCACGGCGTCGGGGAGGCGGCCCGCGGTTCGATCGGTCTTCTGGTCGTGGACCGGGACGCCGAAACCCCGATCACCGTCGATGCCGAAGGACCCTATCACAGCGAAGAGGAGCTCGAGGAAATCGAAGCGGAAGCCACCCGCGTGGTTTCCCCCTACCGGCCGGCTTCCGCTCCGGCGGACGAGATCGTGTATTACGGGCGCGAAACGGAGGAAGTCCACGTGAACATCGTCGGAAACTCCTACGACCCGAAGGTCATTCAGGTGACCCCCGGAACCACCGTCACCTGGGTCAACGAAGACGTATTCATGTACATGGCCGGAGAATTCTCCGGAGTACACAACGTGGTGACCGTCGGCGAACCGCCCGAACGCGTTGTCTCGCCGTTGCTTGCCCACGGCGAACGGTTCAGTCACACCTTCCAGGAGGAGGGCACCTACGATTACATCTGCACCCCCCACCCCTACATGGAGGGCCGGGTGATCGTCCGGGAGGAAAGCCTGCCCGAGATCACCGACGTGGCCGACACCCGGATCCACACGCTGGCCGGCTGGGCGATCGGCATTGCCGGCCTCGCTCTGCTGGTCGCGATCGGAACCGCCCTGCGGAAGCGTTGAATTCACCCGCGACCGGGTCCGCCCACGGCGGACCCGGTCATTCGGGCGGTTGCGCCTCCGTTTCGCGACTTTTCAGCAAGCGGGCGCGACGGTGTTTCTGAACGAATTGCAGAAAAATCACCGTGCCAATCCCTTCCTGGCTCTCGATTCCCACTTGGCCGCCGTGATCGCGCATGATCCGCTGCACGATCATCATGCCAAGACCGTGGCCTTTTTTTTTTGACGTGTAATAGGGCTGAAAAACTTTCGATAAGTTGTCGCGGCTGATTCCCTCGCCCGTATCCGCGACCTGGAGATAAACCGACGTATCGTCACTGGACGCGCGCACCCGCAAGTGCCCCCCCGTTTCCATAGCGTCCATGGCGTTGCGAAAGATGTTGAAAAAAACCTGTTTCAACTGATTCCGATCACCCGGGATCAACGGCAGATCGCGACTGAGCTCGACATCGACCCGGATGCCCCGGTCGGAAAACTCGCCGGCCTGAGTCCGCAACACTTCTTCGATCAGATCCAGCAACTGAAGATTCTGTAAATCGGGCGGGCTGGGCCGGATTGCCTTGAGGAAGTTATCGATGACTCCGTCGAGCCGTCCGACCTCGGCGGAACAAATCTCCGCAGACTCGCGAATCTTGTCCGCCACGGGGGATTCGCCGAGTTTCTTCAACTGGCGCTCGATCAGTTGGAGATGGATATTGATGGTGTTGAGCGGATTCCCCAACTCGTGCGCCACTCCGCCGGCCAGCAGGAGAATCGAGGACACCTTTTCGTTTTCGATCATCTCCTCGGTGGAGAGCTTTTCCTGCGTGATGTCGTGCAGGATGACCGCGAAGTGCGCGAGGTCGTGCTCGTCCGCCTCCCCGCCACCGGCCGCTTCCTCGCGAAACGGAACGATGTAGAGTCGCAGGTAACGGGTTTCCGGGTAGCTGATCTCGATCTCGCGCAGCAGCAGGGGCAGCTTCGGCCGGAGGGCGTCCAGGTTGGTCTCGAGGCTCTTGGCCAGGTCGGGCACCAGTTTCCACAGCGTGATCTTGCCGATTTCCTCCTCCTTCAATCCGATCAGCCGCGACGAAGCCTCGTTGGCGTACTCGATCACGCCATGCCGGTCGATGACGAGGATGCCTTCCCGCAGCGTGTTGAACACCGTCTCCAGCAGCTTGCGCTCACGGGCCAGGCGCTGGACCAGATTGGTCAAATTGACCGAGTCCATACTCTCCAAACGCCCCAGAACGCGATCCAGGGAACTCATTTTCTTCGCCACCATAAGCAGGTTACCGACCGCAGCCTGCAGCGTCAAAGCCATCGTGGCCAGATCGAATTCCCAACGCCCTCCAGAAAGCGGAATCGCGATCCCGATCTCGATTCGGCTTCTTCAAACGATGAACCACCTTAACCGTACCATTCAGGCTAAAACCGATCCGACAGGGCATTCTGCCAGGTTTCCAGTTTTTCGGCGGCGCGGGGATTGGCGGAGAGGTCCGGGACATCGGCAACTGAAGGTGTGACTTCCGGATCGACGAGGCCCCGCACGATAAGATGGAAAGCCTGACGGGAGAAATCGCCGGGAGCGATTTCTCGCCAGGCTTCGGCCCGGCCGAGCAACCGGGCACGTTCGTCTTCCGAGGCCAGGACGGGCTCCAGCATGCGCAGCAGCGGCGCCCG
>SLOW01000141.1 GCA_007132315.1 Opitutales bacterium | reverse complement strand
GGCGAGGAAATCGGCGTGGGCGGAGTGCGTCCCACCATCCGCCGCCTCATACGCGACGAACCCCTTCCGGTCATTCTCCAAGTCGATGAAGAGGCCACCGCCGGTTCCGTGGTCCGGGTCATCGACCAGGCCCGCCTGGCGGGGGCCGAAAACATCAGCATCGCCGCCGACCGGCCTTGACCTTTACGCAACACGGGCGATCTTCCCTGCAGCCAACCGACCATGCGCCGCGTTTACCAACCGCCACCCGCCGGAAAACACCGCTTCCTCGTGTTGCTCTGCGCGCTGGGGCTGACCGCGCTCGTCTTTTTTACTCTCCCGTTCACCCAGATGTTTACCGGAGAGGAGGAGGCGGACCGGCAAGACCCGCCCGCCCGGGTGGACCTTGCCCCGCCGCCGCCCCCGGACGACGACGAACCGCCGCCGCCGGCAGCGGAAACGCCCGACGTGCCCGAACAACCTCCTCCCGCCCCGGAGCGGGAGGCCGAACCGCTCGAGTTCGACCAACTGGAGTTGGCCCTGGATCCCCGGGCCGGCGATACCCTGCGCGGGGACTTCGCCCTGAACTTCGATCTGTACGCCGACACGGCGAGCGAATTCGACACGTTTGAGGTTTCCGACCTCGACCACGCCCCCCGTGCGATCAGCCGGCCGACCCCGGTGTACCCCTACGCCATGCGCCGGGACCGCATTTCCGGAACGGTCACCCTGGTTTTCGTGATCGACGAAGAAGGCCGCGTGACCGAGCCGCGGGTCGAGGATTCGACCCGCCGCGAATTCGAACGCCCCGCCCTCGACGCGGTCCGCCGATGGCGTTTCGAACCGGGAGTCCGCGACGGCGAACCGGTCCGAACGCTCGTTCGCACGCCGATTGAATTCAGTCTGGAATAATCGCATGTTTGTATCAAAACTTTCATTACTGAAGATAGCCTGCGGGAAACTTCTCGCCATCACCCTCACCGGCGCCGGGGGGCTGTCGGACGCGCGCGCGGCCGATCCCCCGGCCGAATTCTGGCGCGATCCCGCGTTCGTCGAGAAGTTCGTCGGCACCTACGGCTTCGTCACCGACGTTGAACCGCGCGTCACCCGCGAGGAACAGGAACTGCTGAGGGAACTGTCCGAACGCATCGCGACCGACCCCGCCGGCGCCGCCGAAGACCTACGCAACGCCATCGATGAAGACTCCAGCGCGGCGCTGGATTTCGTCCTCGGCAATCTCCATTTCGAACGCGACCAGCTCGGTGACGCGGAACGTCGCTACAACATCGCCCTGGAAAAATTCCCCAACTTCATGCGCGCCCACAAAAACCTCGGCATCGTGCGGATACGGCAGGATGATTTCGACGGCGCGGCGCGCTCCCTGACCCGGGCCATCGAACTCGGCGGTGGCGACGGCACGGCCTACGGGCTGCTCGGGTTGAGCCGGTTGAACCAGGAACGCTATCACTCCGCCGAAAGCGCGTACCGCCAGGCACTGCTGTTCGATCCGGACAACACGCAGTGGCGGCTCGGAACCGCCCGCGTGCTGCTGGCGCAGGAGCGATACCAGGAGGCATCGGCGCTGCTCGAAGAGCTGATCGACGAACAGCCCGCCAACGGCGACTATTACCTCTACCAGGCGAACGCATTTCTGGGAATGGACGAACCGCGCCGGGCGGCGCTCAACTACGAAGCAGCCCGCCGCCTCGACGCCGCCACAGCCGAGGCCATGGCCAACCTTGCCGACATCTACGTCAACCAACAGATGCCCGACCTCGCCGCGGAGGTGTGGAGGGAAGCGTTGGCCGCCGACCGGGGCCCACCCTTCTCCCGGGCGCTTCGCGGCGCGCGCGCGCTCGCCGAGCGCCGCGCCTGGAACGAAGCGCTGGCGCTGGCGGATACGATTGAGGCGCGCTACGAAGACGACTGGGACGAAGGAGCGAGGCTGGACCTCCTGTATGTCCGCGCCCGCATTCAACTCGAAACCGGCGAAACCGCGGAAGCCGTTTACGCGCTGCATCACATCACCGAACGCCGCCCTCGCGACGGCGACGCCCTGCTGCTTCTGGCCGGCCATTACGCCGATTCCGGCCAACCGGAACGGGCGGAAATCTTGTTCGAACGCGCCGCCCGGTCCCCCGGCCACGAAGCCGAAGCCTACCTACGCCACGGGACATTTCTCGTACGGGAAGGCCGGTTGGAACGGGCGGCCGAGCTCTTACGGCGGTCTCAAGAACTGCGTCCACGCGAAGCCGTGCAACGCTACCTGGAACGGGTCGAAGAGGTGCTCGCCGAGCGCTCTTGAACCGTGCGGCCGGACCGGGAAGCCCCTGGCTTCTTTCTTTTAAAGGGTTTCGTCGCTCGAGTGTACGGGGCTCGGCAGTCTTTCCTTGTCGGTGCGGGGAACGCCGTGAGAATCGGCGACGGCCTTGTCCTGCTGACAAGGGACCGGACGCACGCCTGACAGCAAGCGTGCTGGCAAACATCCGGCCCACCGGGGCGGCACGGCGCCCCCTTTCGGCTCTCAAGGATGCACCTGTTCGCCGCCGCGAACGATCACGGGTTCGCTGCGGGCGGTTACGGTGGTGCCCTCGCGCTCTTCGGAACGGGAATCGAAGGTGAAAGTGCAGCCGCTGGCATACCCCGCAGCCAACATGGCCAGTGCGAGCGCGTGAAACAATCCGGTTTGCAGTCTGCGAAGCCACCTCTTCATCTCTGATAACAAAAGTACCCCCGCCGCACCCGTGCGTCAATCCGGAGCGCTCGCGCGGTCCGGTCCGAGCCACGGCCTTTTCATTTGGCGGCCGCAGGCTGCGGGCCGCATGAAAACGCCTTAGCCCAACTTTCGAAGGAGACCCCGATTCCTAGGCAAAAGCCGTACCGGTGCCGGGATGCCCGACGGTGCCGGGCGGGCCGACGATTGAGGTTTCGCTCGCCCGCCGACAGCGGTATAAGGTTTGTAATTAGGATGAATACCATCTTCCTCGTCACGCTTCCCTTGATGACCGCGCTGATTGGCTGGCTGACCAATCTCGTCGCCATCAAGATGCTCTTCCGCCCGACCCGGCCGGTGCGTGTTTTCGGTTGGAACTGGCAAGGCATCATCCCCAAGCGGCAACAGGACCTGGCGGCGCGAACGGCCGCCATTATCGAACGGGAATTGCTCGACAGCCGCATCATCGAGCAGCAGATCCGGGAAATCGACCTCAAACCTTACCTCCGGGATTACGCCCGGCATCTCATCCAGCACGGGCTGGGAGCGAAACTGCGCCGCATACCGGTGCTCGGCAACTTCATCAACGCCGCCACCTTGACGCGCCTGGAACGGCTATTGGCCTCGGAAATGCAGAAACAGGCCGCACCCCTGGTCGCACGCCTCTCGGGAGAGGTCGAAAAACACATTCCGGTGCGCAAGCTGGTGGAGGAAAAAGTCGCCTCGCTGGAAGTCGAGAAACTAGAGCAGATGGTGAATCAGGTGGCGAAAAAGGAATTCAGATCGATCGAACTTCTCGGCGGCGTTCTGGGTTTTCTGGTCGGAATCGTTCAGCTCCTGATCCTCCTGCTCACGGGCAACATCGAGTTCTGATTTTACGGCAGCCACGGGTATTTCCGGAACTCAGGCTTGCGTTTCTCGAGGAAAGCCCGTTTGCCCTCGCTCCCCTCCTGGGTCATGTAATAAAGCAGCGTCGCGTTCCCGGCCAGTTCCTGCAGGCCCGACTGCCCGTCGCAATCGGCGTTGAACGCCGACTTCAGGCAGCGAATCGCGATCGGACTTTTTTCCAGGATTTCGTCCGCCCAGCGCATCCCCTCGGCTTCCAGCTCGCCCACGGGAACGACCTTGTTGACCAGTCCCATCACCAGCGCCTCGTCGGCATTGTATTGCCGGCACAAATACCACAACTCCCGGGCCTTCTTCTGCCCGACGATCCGGCCCAGATAACTGGCCCCGAAACCGCCGTCGAAGCTTCCCACTCGCGGGCCGGTCTGCCCGAACACCGCGTTGTCGGCGGCGAGGGTCAGGTCGCACATCACGTGAAGCACATGTCCGCCGCCGATGGCATAGCCCGCCACCAGGGCGATCACGACTTTGGGGATCGACCGGATCAGTTTCTGCAAATCGAGAACGTTCAGCCTGGGGACACCGTGATGGTCAACATATCCGGCGTCGCCGCGGATACTCTGATCCCCTCCCGAACAAAAGGCGTATTTGCCGTCGGAATGCGGTCCCGCCCCCGTCAGCAGAATCACGCCGATCTCCGCGTCCTCTCGGGCATCGTTAAACGCATCCATCATTTCCGACACGGTTTCGGGCCGAAACGCGTTTCGCTTTTCCGGACGGTTGATCGTCACCTTGGCCACGCCGCCGCACTTATGATAGAGGATGTCCCGGTAGTTTCCGCTCTTGCGCCATTCCGATTTCATAATACTGAAAGTCTCAAACGATCACGTTGCCTGTTCTCGCCCGATCTCAGACCTTTTCCGCTCCGCACGCAACACGTTTACCCCTTCCTCGAACAGACGTGTGCGTCGAGACATGTCCGCCTTGCGATCGGTCGGGATCTCCAGAATACGCACGCCGGCGTCGGGCAATGCCCCGAGAAGCGGAATCAGCTCACGCCACGACTCGATTCTCCGGTATTCCGCTCCATGAGCGCGAGCGAGGAGACCGAAATCGACCCGTTGGGGTGTCGCGAAAAATTCCTCGAACGGCGGATCGAAGGCGGCGATCGGAAGCTTTTCGAAGATGCCTCCGCCCCGGTTATTGACCAGAAGCACGGTCAATCCGCCCCGGAACCCGGGCAGGTGCAACAGCCCGTT
>SLOW01000038.1 GCA_007132315.1 Opitutales bacterium | reverse complement strand
GGAAAAACTTTATTCAGCGAGCCGGCAGGCTGACGAAACCGGGGGGCATTCAGACGCTATCCGTAGCCGATAATGTTAAGGTCCGGGAATACTTTGAGCGATATTTGGCCGCATAAATTCGAGATTTTTATGCAACAATAGGGTAGAGAGTCATACGGGCACGTGTCGAAATCGGCGCCGTCAGGAACACCCAGCTCAAAACCGCCAGCAGATTTCCCACCAAAAGCCCCGCCACTACGTCCAATGCACCGACACCGGCGAGAATGAACAACGGACCGATCATCAGTTCGGTACCAGCCGTATGCTCTCCCGCATACATGCCGACGAAATTTTTGAAATCCAGGCGCGAACGCTTGGGCACCGGCTCGCGCTCGAATTCCTCAGGGGGAACCGGCATTGAAGCGGTTTGTTGAACCGAATCGGAATCGGTCATAACAAAATAATCGGGAAAACGTTATTTGCCCTTTGCGACATGCAGGTTCCGAGAAAAGGAACGGCCCGGGTTCGCATCGATTATCGTACGACTCTTCCGGAGGCATTCCCATTCACAAGCGTTTCGACTTCGGCACGCGTTGTAAAATTGAAATCACCGGAAATGGAGTGGGCGAGGCAGGATGCGGCGGCTGCGAAGGAAACCGCCTGTTGCGGGGAGTTGAGTTCGGGGGTGTTCAGGGCGAATATGAGCCCGGCCGCGAACGAGTCTCCCCCGCCTACGCGGTCGACGATGTGGGTGACCCGATACGGATCGTAGCTACCCTTTTGTTTCGGCGCGTAGTAAGCGCGGAGTTCCGAACAGTCGTATAGCATTGCGCCCCAGTTGTTGTGCGATGCGGAAATGCTTTCGCGGAATGTGGTGGCAATGGTCCGGATGTCGGGAAACAGTTTGGAGATCCGTAGCGCGGACGACTCGTATTCGCGGATATTCAATTTCCCGCCTTCGACATCGTTGTTCTCGGGTTCGATGCCGAGCACTGCTGCGGCGTCCTCTTCGTTCGCGATGAGGACATCGACCTGCGGGAGGATGGCACGCATGGTCTTTCCGGCCGACTCTGCGGGTTTCAGGTCAGGATCCCAATTCCAAAGCTTGCCCCGGAAGTTGAGATCGCAGGAAACGGTGAGCCCGTGTTTTTTCGCCTCTTCGGTAACCCGAATAGTGGTATCGGCCGCCGTCTTGCTCAGCGCGGGGGTAATCCCCGTGACGTGAAGCCAGCCGGCATCCCCGAAGGCCGAGGCCCAATCGTACCGCTCTGTCGGCGTGAGGGACACCGCAGAGTGCTTGCGATCGTATATGACCCGACTGGGGCGCTGGTTGGCGCCGGTCTCGGTGTAGTAGATGCCCAGTCTTCCTTCGTCGGTGTAGAGAAGGTGCGAGACGTCGACGCCGAGTTTCCGGAGTGAAGCCACACAGGCGTGGCTGATGTCGTTTTCGGGCAGTGCCGTGACGAATCGCGCCGACCCGCCCAGGTAGGCAACCGAGGCGGCGACGTTCGCTTCAGCACCGGCGAAGGTGAAACTGACCGTTCCCGGCATCGCCTGGGAGAACCTGAGATGATCCAACGGAGATATCCTGCCGAGAATTTCGCCGAAGGTGACAATGGGTTTCATATCGATTCCGGTGTTTTGAAAAATTCAGGGTTACTGGTTGCGGGCTTGCGCGATTATCTGGCGGGCGCTTGCGGCGCGATCCCGAATTGCGTCCCAGTCGTTGCTTCGGATTAGATCAGGCGCGGCGATCCAGGAGCCGCCGATTACCGATACTGCAGGTTCCGAAAGATAAAGGGGAAGATTGGTTTCGTTGAGTCCGCCGAGGACAATATAGTGGAGGTTGAGGTGTTTGAAAGGGGCGTTTATGTTTTTGAGGTGATTGATTCCGCCGCTGGATTCGGCCGGAAAGAATTTCAGAAACCGGTACCCGTATTCCGTTGCGACATGAATATCGCTCGGAGACATGATACCCGGCGCGTAGGGGAAGTTCATTTCCCCGGCCGCTTCCAGTAGATTGACCGACAGACCGGGCGAGACACCGAAGGCCGCGCCCGCGTCGCGGGCGGCTTTGAGCTGTCCGGGAGAGAGGATGGTCCCAACCCCCGCCAGCATTTCCGGGACTTCCCGGACGATCGCCTTCAAGGCGGCGAGTGAAGCGGGGGTTCTCCACGCCAGTTCCATGGACGTGATCCCCCCCTCGACCAGAGCGCGGGCCAGCGGAACCGCGTCCGATTCGTCGTCCAGTGTCAGGACGGCGAGCAGTGCTTCGCCGGCGAGGCGGGTTTCGATTTCCGCTGGAAAAAGCGACTTGGAGGAAACGGTTTCGATGGCTGCGGGATTCATGGATGCTGGTTGTGCGCGCAAAGCGGTAAGTGAAATTCTGATTCGGGAAGCCGATACGAAAATGATGGAAACAGACTCAAACGGTACAATGTCCAAGGCGTTTACCCTTGCCAAATCCATTGTTATGTTATGGAAACATAGAAATGGGCGGGTCGAGCAGAGATAGAACGTTGTCGAAGGTGGCGGAGAAGGCCGGGGTGTCCGCGATGACGGTTTCCCGGGTGTTGCGCAATTCGCCGAAGGTGTCTTCGAAAACGAGGGAGTGCGTCCTGCGGGCGATTGAACAGGTAGGTTACCGTCCGGACCCGCACGTTGCCCGATTGATGAAACTGGTGCGACGGCACAAACGTCAGGGCGTCCAGTCGGCGCTGGCGGTGGTTCGCGATGAGGTTCATGATTCGTTGTACCGTTACGTTGCCCTGAAAGATATCGAGGCAAGGGCGGTTCAACACGGGTACCAGGTCGAAGAATTCTTTCTCGGGAAAAACGGCATGACGCCGGAACGACTCAATGACGTCCTGTACGCACGGGGAATCGAAGGGGTGATTGCCTCGCCTCGTTCGTATCCGCAGAACCTGCAGTCCTTTGATTTTTCCCGTTTCAGTTCGGCGACGTTCGGTTACGGTTTGACCAAACCCGACCTGCACCGCGCAAGTACCAACATGATGCAGGGGATCTTGACGGCGATCGAGGAGTTGATGGCGCGAGGCTACCTGCGTATCGGACTGGTGGTTACCGAGTGGATCGATCACCGGGCGGACCATACGTACTCGGGCGCGCTGCTTTACCACCAACTGCGTATTCCGCGGCGCAACCATGTGCCGTTGATGATCCTGCCTAACATCGGCATTGCCAAGGGCTCTCGCGAGTTTTGCAAGTGGATGAAGGACCACCGGCCCGATGCCTTGATCACGTTTGATGAGTACGTGCCGGACTGGATCGAGCGCCGTCTCAAAATGAAAGTGCCCGACGATATCGGCCTTGTGGTTCACGATTGGGGGCGGGAGCATGAAGGTTTTGCCGGGATCGATCACCGCCGTTCCTACGTCGCCCGGGCGGCCGTCGACATGGTGGCCACCCAATTGATGCACAACGAGAAGGGAATTCCGGAGGTGCCGCACCAGATACTTGTCCCCCCTGCGTTTGTCGATGGAGGATCGATCCGGCCGAAGCTGGAGAAGTGAGGCTGGGCGTTCGGCTCCGGGCAACTTGTGTTATCATAACAGGCTAAACGGTTTGCCTCGCAGGGGCGGTTTCCGGTTCCAAGGGGGGCATTAGGATATCAAACCCGTGTTCCGGAGGTGGATTCGGAGGTTGAGGCGCGAAGCTCGCTGGGGGGGGAGATGACGGCCTCCTTCATTCCGCCCGCCTTAAAGAGGGTTGCTGTGTCGTTCGTCAAATGCTGAAGTAGAAACCATTACCGGACTTTTTATGTTACTTTCGAAGACCTTCCCATGGAGACAGCGCGCCGAATCCGTTTTTGCGGGATATTCCGGAGGCTGTTGCCTTATGCTCGCCTCCGCCGGGTCTCCCTCGGCCGATGATCCCACCCTGGCTCCCACGCCGGTCGACCCGCGGCCGGGTGGCGATAATTGGGACGAGACAAGGCTTTTTCAGGGTGTCCCAGGACTGAGGGGAGGCGCTGAAGCGGATCGGCAAGACGGCTATTGGGAAAGCCGGTCGATTCGGATTCCCGGTTGCGGGTACTGATCAACAAAGCCAGCGGAGAGGCATTAACTGAATGAAAACAAGGCTGAAAGGAACGCCTGCGCGGCGTTCGCGTCGAGATCGTACCGTTGGCGTATTGTTTTGCGTCGCAACGTTTTTACTAAGCCTCCTGTTCGCGGGTTGCGGCCCGAGGGAAGACGCGTTTCCGGATCGGCCGGTGATTTTGATTTGTCCGTGGGCGGCAGGGGGAGGGACGGACCGGGTCGCCCGTCAATTGGCGGTCGGGCTGGAAAGGGAACTCGGGGTTCCGGTGAACGTGGTTAATGCAACCGGAGCTTCCGGAGTGACGGGACACACACGCGGAGCGGTGGCCCGGCCGGACGGGTACACAATCACCTTGACGACTGCTGAATTGAACATGCTCCACTGGCGCGGTCTTACCCCGATCACCTACGAAGATTACGGGCCCGGGGTGTTGGTTAACCGGGATCCGGCCGCGATCTTTGTGCGAAAGGACGCGCCGTGGGAGGCGCTCGAGGAACTGAATCGGCATGTCCGGGAGAATCCGCGGGATCTTCAGGCGTCCGGCACCGCCCTCGGCGGTATCTGGCACGTCGCCATGGCGGGTTGGTTGACGGCGATGGGCGAGGAAGCCGACGCGGTTCGCTGGATTTCCATTGAGGGGTCTTCTCCCTCACTGCAGGAATTGATGGCAGGGGGATTGGACCTGGTTTCCTGCAGTCTGCCCGAGGCGCGTTCGCTTCTGGAGGCGGGGGAAATCCGGGCGCTGGGGGTCATGGCCGAT
>SLOW01000060.1 GCA_007132315.1 Opitutales bacterium | reverse complement strand
TCGGTGAAAATGTCGGTTTCCTCGCGGGCGAGCAGGAGGTTGGTCAGGGCGATGCCGACCGCTTCGGCGACCTCGCCGAGGTCAAAATCTTTTTCGCCTTTGGCGCTGACAATCCGGGCTTCGGGTTGCTTATCTTCGTATCCGTTGAGCGACTGCCGCCAGTCGAACCGGGGCTTTTGCTCCGATGTGTCAGTGATGAGACGCTTGAGTACGAGATCTTGTTCGGGAGAAGGAGTGATCATGGATGAATTTTGGATTGCGGATTTTGGATTTAAGTGTGGGCTGCGCCTCTTTGCTTGGAAGGCGGTTGGGCTATTCTGAAGTTTTGCGGCGGGCGGACTTGATGGAGGATGCAAAAATGGCGGTGAGTTCGTTGGCTTCCTGGCATAACGGCTGGACGCGGTTTTCGGGTAGAAGATCACCTTCAACGATGAGTTCCATCCAATAAGCCGATTCGTCGGCTTCTTCCTCGACAGTGCCCAATTTTGAAACGAACTCCGCGCGGGAACGACCGCGACAGGCTGCACGATAATTTGCGCCGACGGAGGTGCCGGAACGAACGAGTTGGCCACCGATGGCACGCGCGGCAGTCGTGTTCGGCAGCGCGTCCACAAGGGATATCACGCGCAGAGCAAACTGCTTCGTACGGTGCTTCAACTCGTTCTCGGTCATCACGGTGGACTATTTTGGATTGCGGATTTTGGATTTTCTTCCGCGCTTCGCGCCTATTTGAAAAAAGTTCTGATACGCCTTTTTAGTCCCGTTTCCCTGCTCGCGCAGCGAGCAGCTGATAAATCCAAAATCCGAGATCCAAAATCCAAAATCTCCTACAGTTCGTCGTCATCGACGGTATTGAGGGAGGAGGCTTTTTGGTATTCGGTGACGCGGCCTTCGAAGAAGTTCTGTTCCTTCTTGATGTCCATCATCTCGGCGAGCCAGGGGAGCGGGTTGCGGATGCCGGGATTGAAGGGATCGAGGCCGATGCCTTCGAGGCGGCGATCGGCGATGTAGTCGATGTACTGGAGGAAGTCCTCCAGCTTGAGGCCGACGGCGTTGACGGGCAGGCAATCGCTGATGAACTCCTTTTCGAGTGCGACCGCGGTGCGCATGGTTTCGACGAGATCCTCCTTGAACTCGGGCGTCCAGATGTCGCGGTTCTCCTCGACGAGGTCCATGAACAGGTTGCGGAAGAGTTCGATGTGGTTGGACTCGTCGCGCAGGGTGTAGCGGAACATCTGCCCGATGCCGGGGACCTTGTTCTGGCGGTAGAGGGAGAGGATCATGCCGAAAAGGCCGTAGAACTGGGTGCCCTCCATGCACTGGCCGAAAACGAAGATGTTCTTGGCCAGGAGCTGCTTGTTCTCGGTCTTGGAGAGGTCGAGATCGCGGCGAAGAGCCCGGGAGGTGCCGGTGACAAATTCGTTCTTTTTGACGATGGTCTCGACGTCCTCGAACATGGCCTCGCACTCGTGGGGGTTGATGCCGAGCGAGGCGATCATGTAGAGGAGGGAGTCGGCGTGGATATTCTCCTCGTGGGCGTGCCGGCCGAGGACGAGCTTGAGTTCGGGGGCGGTGACCAGCTCGCGCACGACGTGGATGATGTTGTCGCCGACGATGCCTTCGGCGGCGGAAAAGTATCCGATCCCCATCATGATGATCCAGCGGTCGACCTCGCTGAGGGCGTCGGCGTTCTTCCACTGGTCGATATCCTTGGCCATCTGGATGTCCTCGGGCTCCCAGTGGTTGGCCTTCATCGTCCGGTAGAGGTCGTAGGCCCACTGGTATTTGAGCGGGAGGAGATTGAAGGTCATGGTTTCGCGGCCGTTGATGATCTTCTTGGCCTCGAAAGCCTTCTCGGCCTTGCTCTGGTCGAGCACGAATTTCTTGTTCCCGATCTGGTAAACTTTTTCCATGGTGCGCTGGCGTTGGCGGTTGTCAGAGGGAGCCGAACCGGCTCGAACCCCGGAGCGCCGACCGGAAGGCCGGCACATGGATTCGAAACGCGATCAGGCGGTGTCGGATTTCCCTGTGTCCTAGTATGTTTGAAAACCCGCAACCCCAATATATTGGGGTCGGATACAATAATGACCACAATATCTGGTGATCACGAGCATAAGGTCAACTAAAAAACCGAAGCGGGAACGGGTTTTTTTTCTTACCGTCCGTCCGGTGACAGAAAGGGTAGAATGGGCGGTTTCTGGAGGCGAAAACAACGTTTTTCGATTCACATTTTATTCCCACCAAAAAAGGGAATAACCCGTCCGGCCCGAGCCGTACCGCACGGCTCGGGTATCAGAGGAACGGACTGAACATCCGGGCGATGCCGTCGCGCAGTTTGACCGGGAGGGCGCGTCCGTCCAGCTCGTCCAGCAGGACCCGCCGCGACCGGGCTTTTTTTTCCTCGACGAACGCGTCGATGCGTTCGGCGAGGGGTGCGCTGAAGGTTTCGATGTTGAGTTCGAAATTGAGCCGCAGGCTCCGGGGATCCCAGTTCGAGGATCCGAAGAACACCCAGGCGTCGTCGATGACCATCGCTTTGCTGTGGTCGAAGGTTCCCGGCGTTTTCCAGATCCTGCAGCCGCCCTTCACGTTCTGCCAGAGCATGGCCTGGGTCGCCCAATCGACGAAGGGGAGGTTTCCCTTTTCGGGCAGCACGATATCGACTTCGACGCTGCGCAGGGCCGCGGCGTTGATTGCGGTGTTGAGGCCGTCGTCGGGCAGGAAGTAGGGGGTGACCACCTTGACCGAATGCTGGGCCGCACCCAGAGCGCCGATGAAAATCCAGCGGATTTTGTCGAAGTCCTCGTCGGGTCCGTCCGCCACGCCCCGCGCCTGGTCGCCGCCGGTTTCCTCCAGATCCGGCTGCCACTCCGGTCCCGCCAGGTCCTCTCTTGTAGTGAATTTCCAATCGGCCGCGAACACGTCGCGCAGGTGTGCGACCACCGGACCTTCGATCGCGAAGTGCAGGTCCCGCACCGGGTGGGCCGGTTCGCGGGAGATCCAATGGCCCTCGCGGAGGTTGATTCCCCCGATAAAGGCTTTGCGGCCGTCGATACAGAGCAGTTTGCGATGGTTGCGCAGGTTGATGAAACCGGCTTTGCCGGGAATGAACGTGGGCAGAAACCGGGCCGCGGGAACGCCGGCGCGGCGGAGCGGGCCGAGAATGGAGGGGATCGAGTAACGCGCGCCGACGTCGTCCACCAGCACCCGGACCTCCACATCGCGTTCCCGGGCGGAGGCGAAGGCGTCCACGAACATGCGGCCCACCGCGTCGTTGTCGAAAATATAGGTCGAGCAGGCCACGGAGTGGTCGGCGCCTTCGATGGCCTCGAGCATGGCGGGAAACGCTTCGTCGCCGTTGACCAGCGGATCGATCCGGTTGCCGGAGACGATGGGGAGGCCGGTCACGTTTCCGCCCAGCCGGCCCAGCCCTTCCAGGTGGGGCGCATCGATGCCCTCGATGTGGGGCCGTTCCGGTCGCGCCGGTTCCACGGTCGCGCCGCCTCCCTTCAGGACGTTGGCCTTGCGCCGGATCCGGTTGATCCCGAGCAGAAAATACAGAAGCGCGCCGAAGAACGGCGACAAGAGGATCAGGGCGACCCAAGCCACGGCGGCGCGGGAATCGCGCTTGTACAGGATGGCGTGCCCGGCGGCGACCGCGGTGAGGGCGAGCACCGTCAGTCCGGATGCGAGCGGCAGAAACCTTTCCAGGAAATCGATCAAAGCGAACGGCGGGTTATCTTCTGTTTCCCCGCAACGTTACGCCCCCGCGCGTGAGGGGGAAAGGCAATTCAATTCCGGTCGTCACGATCGCGGGCCGGCCGGGCTTCCACGAGTTCGGTGATGTCCCCGGGTAAGGCTTCGAACACGGTGTCGGCGACGGACAGGGTGACGGATTCGGAAACGCGGGACCAGGGGAAGTCGGGATCGTCGCTGTCGTATTCGATGAATACCGGTCCGGGTTCTTGGTTTTCGGGTTCGGGTTCCGTTTCGGGAAGTTCGACGATGTTGCCGTCCTGGTCGAAAACGATCGACGCCTCCACGCGGGGCGGCCGCGCGTTCGGCTCATCGGTTTCCGCCGGCCGCCGGCCGATCCGCAGCGTGTATTCGGTTCCGGAGGTGTGACGGATGCCGAATTCGATCGGGCGTTCGCGGGCCGCGATGGCGTCCTCATCCGAGAGCGGATGCGCCGCCTCGATCCGGGCTTCCAGCAGAATCCGCAACAGCTCGTCAACCGCGGCCGCGTCGGCGGTCTCGGTGCCGTCGCCGGCGAAATCGAACGGCTCGCCGGCATCGCTCCGCTCCAGGATGACGGGCTCGGTGTCGTTGGGGAAGGTGATCGCGAGTGAGGTGACCTGGTCGGAAGCGAAGTCGAGAGGTCGCTTGCCGGCGACGTCCGTGGCATCCGGTTGCCGGTCGGCCACCGCCGGGAGGTGGGGGAGGCCGATGCAGGCGGCGAGACAAATCGCCGTCGATAGCGAACGCGTTCGGGAGTTCATACTGCGTTCATCCTATCCGCACCGGGGCGGAGAAGGGAATATCAATTTTGGATTTCAGTCCTGCGCTTCGCGCGAAATCCGAGAGGCGCCTCCTTCCCGGGAAGGCAGGAGTCCTGTCCTGCCTCCGCGGGACCACTGGAAACCCTAATAGTAGGTCGTTTGAGGAACGGCCCGACCTGTCAAGCCAACCGGTGGAAAGAAAGCTTAAACCACTAATTGGCACTAATTTTCACTAATCCAATCTATTTTCCTGAAACCCTGAATTAGTGAGAATCAGTGAAAATTAGTGGTTAGAAAAAATCTCAT
>SLOW01000041.1 GCA_007132315.1 Opitutales bacterium | reverse complement strand
GACATGCAGATGATCTGTGAAGCCTACGCCCTCCTGAAACAGGTGGCGGGGATGAGCGCGCCGGAAATGGCGGAGGTGTTCAAGGAATGGAACCAGGGTGAACTGGATTCCTTTCTGATCGAGATCACCGCCGACATCCTCGGCCAGAAGGACCCGGTCACGGGCGGGGATTTCGTCGATGTCGTCCTCGATACCGCGGGCCAGAAAGGCACGGGCAAATGGACCTCGGTCAGCGCTCTCGATATGGGCGTGCCCGCCCCCACCATCGCCGAGGCGGTTTTTTCCCGTTGCGTCAGCGCGCTCAAGGAAGAACGGGTGGCGGCCTCAAAGGTTCTGAAGGGGCCGGAGTCCACGTTTTCAGGTGACCGGAAAAGCTTTGTCGATGCGGTTCGGGACGCCCTGTACTGCTCCAAGATTTGCTCCTACGCCCAGGGATTTCAACTCATGCGGGCGGCCCAGGACGAGTACGGATGGACGCTGGATTTCGGAGAAATCGCCAAGATTTTCCGGGGCGGCTGCATTATCCGCGCGCGTTTCCTGCAGAAGATCACCGACGCCTACGGTCGCGACGGCAAACTGGCCAACCTGCTCCTCGATCCGTATTTCAACGACGCCGTGCAGCAGGGCCAGGCCAACTGGCGCCGGGTGGTGGCCCTCTCCGCCGAACACGGGGTCCCCGCACCCGCTTTCGCATCCGCCTTGGCCTATTACGATAGCTACCGCTCCGAACGACTGCCCGCCAATCTGCTCCAGGCCCAGCGCGATTATTTCGGGGCTCACACCTACGAGCGGGTGGACGAGCCGCGGGGTAACTTCTTCCACATCGACTGGCCGAAACCGGACCGGCCGCAGCACTCGGTTTGAGCCGATAGGCGGTTTATCGAACCAACAAAAAACCCGAGCGGCAATCCGCACGGGTTTTTTGGGTTCATTCGAAGATAGAGATCGCCTCAGAATCCCATGGTGAGACTGACCGTCCAAAACAGGTTGTTGTCCCGCGGCTGCAAATCCTCGTCCTGGTTGATGGCGTCCGCGTAGTGCAGTCCGGCCCCCAGGGTAGCGTTCGGATCGATTCGGAAAAATATCCGGGCCGACCCCCCATAGTAATTGTAGCTGTCCTTGTAACCGCGCTGATCTGAAGGAATTTCGATGGTGCGGTAATTGTTCACTCGTTTCTGGTCGGCCAGAAAACCGGCATAGCCGTCGAACTGGATCCGAATCGGAATCAGCATCTGCGGTCCCTCGAAGTCGTGTTGATACCGGATCGCCGGCTCGAGAATGGTGTGCTTCACGTCGGCATCGTGCCGGAGGTAGGCGGATACCTGCAGACCGGGCGCATTCGGGAAATTCCCGAACAACAGACCGCCGTAAAACTCGTGATTGCGGTTCTGGTCCTGGTGAGGAAAGTCATAGACCACCGTTCCGATGTCGAACCCCATGTTTTCAACTCCGGGCAAGGCAATTTCGGCTCCGGCATACAGTTGGTGTTCCTGCATGCCGCTCTCGTCCTGACTGGTGGGGAAATAGGCGTCCCAGCCGAAGTACGTGTCGCCATACCCAAGCTCGAGCGAGGGATTGAACGTGTCATCAGCCTGCTTCAGGCCACGGAAGACGTGCCGCGATTCGTACTCCATCTGCATCAGGAGCGAATATTGGTCCGGCATCCAGTCGGTAAATTGCGCGGCCGCGGTCGAACCGCCGGCAACGGTTGCCAAAGCCAGGATCAGTGATTTTTTCTTCATATGGGATGTACGTTGGTAAAGTTTACAGATTAAATCCGTTACAAGCATGGGGATAGACACAGGTTCGGGTTCAAGCAAGGAAAATCTGGCTTCGCGTCACAGCAGACGGCATGGCCGCTCAGGCCGCTCCCCGACCCGTGAATCCGGATTACCACAGCCCCGAACCGCAGATGTTCCCGATTCCAAACAGCCATGACACACGAACAAAGCATTCTCACCGCCGCCGGCCTGACCGGTGTCGCCGGCATCGTGCTCGGAGCCCTCGGCGCGCACGCGCTGGAGGAGACTCTCGCCGCCCGGGAAACCGCCGCGGCCTGGGACACGGCGGTGCGCTACCACCTCTTTCACACCGCCGCCCTGCTGGCGGCCGGGATCTGGGTTCGGGTGGAGCCCGGCCTCCGCGGAGTCGTCCCGGCGGCCTGGTGCTGGGTGGCGGGACTCCTGCTGTTCTCCGGTTCGCTCTACGCGCTGTCGCTGGGAGCCCCCGCGGCGCTCGGACCCGTGACGCCGCTCGGCGGGCTCGTTTTCATGCTCGGATGGGGCTGGCTGATCACCGCCGCGTTCCGAACAGGAAAGAAAGCCACCCGCGAGGTGCCACGCGTGGAGTGAAACAAACCGCCGCCAATAGAGGTTTCCCCCCGAAGTCCTGGCGGCTCACGATAAAACCATGACCCGAAGGGACAACAATCCGGGAGAATCCGGTCCGGACCCGGCCCCCGAGGGGCGGCCGGAGATCCCGCCGCCGCTGGCGGCCATGTTGAGCCGGCTGGTGAAACACGGCCGCCCCCTGCTCGTGGGCGGGTGCGTGCGCGACTGGTTGCTGGGACGGGAACCGGAGGAATACGACGTCGAGGTGTTCGGTCTCGATTACGACAAACTGTTGCGCATCCTTCGGCCGTTCGGCTCGACCGACGTCGTGGGCAAACAGTTCGGGGTGGTGCGTGTGCACCGGGACGACACGGCTTTCGATTTCAGTCTGCCACGCCGCGAAATCAAGACCGGCAGCGGGCACCGCGGGTTCGACGTCCGCCCAGATCCGACCCTCCCGGTCGAACGGGCCGCCCTGCGCAGAGATTTCACCGTCAATGCCATTTCCTGGGACCCCCGAACGGAACAGATCATCGACCCGCTCGGTGGCCTGACCGATCTGCGCCGTCGCCGGCTGCGGCACGCCGGAAACGCTTTTTCCGAAGACCCCCTCCGCGTCCTGCGCGCCTTCCAGCTGGCCGCCCGGCTCGACCTGACCCTGGCGCCGGAAACGGCGGAACTCTGCCGTTCGATCCGCCCGGCGTTCGACGAACTCCCGCAGGAACGCATCTGGGGCGAGTGGGAAAAATGGGCCGCGCTCTCCGAAATTCCGTCCCGGGGCCTCGACGTTCTCCGTCGGACAGGATGGCTGGACTGCTTTCCCGAACTCGCCGCCCTCGACGGTCTGCCTCAAGACCCGGAATGGCATCCGGAAGGCGATGTCCTCACTCACACCGGGCACTGCACGGACAGTCTGGCCCGCATGGAGGCATGGAGGATGGCCGCGCGGCCCAAACGGCGCGACCTGATGCTCGCGGTCCTGGCGCACGATTTCGGCAAAGCCACCACCACCGTGCGCGCCGAGAAAGACGGCGTCATGCGCTGGGTGAGCCCGCGCCACGAGACCGAAGGCGGTCCGCCGGCGACCCGCTTCCTGGAACGGATCGGCGCGCCGCGGGCGGTCCGGGAATTCGTCGTTCCCCTGGTCGAAAACCACCTCTTCCACATCCATGCCGGCGACAATCCCGGTGCTCCGGCGCTGCGGCGGCTGGCGCGGCGGTTGCACCCCGCCGCGATCGAAGATCTCTGCCTGGTGATGCTGGCGGATCTGCGCGGCCGCCCGCCCCGGGAGGAACACAACCGCCCCGTCATCGACCGCCTGCGCGAGGGCGCCCGGCAATTGCGCATCGAAAACGAGGCGCCCCGCCCCATCCTGCTCGGACGCCACCTCATCGCCGAGGGACTGCGTCCGGGCCCCCAATTCAAGCCCATCCTGGACGCCCTCTTCGAAGCCCAGCTTGACGGCGCCTTCAGCACGGAAGACGAGGGCGTCGCCTATCTCCGGCGCAACCGGGATTCCCTCCAGCCGACGCAATCCGGCGCCCCCTCCCGCCAAAGCCGCGACCAAACGCCATAGGTGACAGGCCCGTGTTCCCAGGACTTCGGTTACGCGCATGGGGCGACGGATCCATCCGCTTGGGGTCCTCCACTTCCCGGCGCCAGTCGGCAAGTCGGAAGTCGTTCCACCAGCCGCTGACGCAGCGACGCCATTGCTCGCGCAGTTGCTTGCTCGTTCGGTTTTGCCGCGCCTTCCATAAGTGGCGAGGTCGATCGGCTGCAGGCGGAATCGCGGCGGTTTCCAAAACGAAAACAATGGGTGAATGTCGAAACACAAAAAAGGCCGCATCCCCCCCAGGATGCGGCCGAAGTATTAAGCGTATGGTAAGCCCGAATTATGCCGAGGCACCTGGATCAGTGTCTCCGACGTCAAGAAACTGACCTTCGGGATTATACCAGCGAGTATCATCCACCAGAGGGTGTGCTATGCTAAAGTTACTGTTGTTCGTCAGATCGCCTCCACCGTCGCCGACCACGGTTTCATAGCCGCGGCCAATGCTGTTGAGGTATCCTTCCAAATCCGCATCAGTAACATCGACATTCGTACTGGTAAAAGTGACCGTACCGTCGGCACTAGTGTAATCAACGTTAACAGTCGTAATATTATGCTCCAGGAAGATCTGCTGAGCAGCCGAAGCCAACTGACGGGCGTCGTTGTCCATGCGGCTCTGGATCGAGTTTTCGCGGACCCGCTGGAAGGCGGGGATGGCCATGGCGGCCAGGAGGCCGATGATGACCACGACGATCATGATTTCAACGAGTGTGAAACCTTTCTTAGATTTATAGTCCATTCCTTGTCCTATGATTTAGTGTTTTGCGTTTTGTTATGATATCCACTTCGCCTTTTGGTGAAGTAAGGCTCAAGGTAGGACATGGAATCGTCTTAATCAAATCATTTATTGTCAAGGAGTTGTAAAACGTT
>SLOW01000349.1 GCA_007132315.1 Opitutales bacterium | reverse complement strand
CCAGATGGTCCATTCCGGATCGGACAGGAACCAGGCGAACAAGCTGACGATGATCAGGATCTCCACGACCGACATGCCCACAGCGAGAATCCGCGTGTAGTTCGGGCGGCGCAACAACGCCCACCCGAGCCAGACGTGAATCAGGGGCCACAGATCCCAATACACGTACTCGGTGAGCGATTCTCCCGTAGCGACGGCGAACGCCACGGGAAACAGGTATTTGATGACCACCGTCCACGCGGCCAGAATAAAGAGAAAATGCGCCAGGAACGCGATCCAGGCCTCAAAACCGTCAGCGCTTCCGTCGGCCCGCTCCATGGTCGCCACAGTACGTTCCTCCGGATGATTGTCAAAGACAGACTGGCGACACGCCCACCCGCGACATCAACGCTGTTCGCGGGCTTCCATGATCCGCTCCCACTGTCTCACAGTATGGCTGGAAATGGGAATAATCTCGGTTTCGAGTCGTTCCGCGTGCTCGTCCCCCACCCGCAGGACGACCACGTCGGGCTGAATGTCCAGTTCCGCCCCGGCCTGGGCCGCGACGAGTTCCACGATTCGTTTCAGTGACAGCCCCCGCAGTTGCAGGGTGATCTCGGGATCGCGATCCTCCGGATCCCGAACGACAAAATTGACGCCCACATCGCGTCCGGTGGGAACGAATTCCCGGGACAACTCCCCGAGGGCTCGCACCGCGCGGCTAAGGGCGACCTCGTCCCAGCGCACCTCGGGCACCTCGATGGCCTCCAGCAGTCGCGCGGCCTCGGGGCGGTCCGTCTCGGCGGCCAAGCACAACGGCAATATCAACGCGATCACCACAGCAAAAACAATCGCTGCGGTTCGTTTTGTGGTTGTAACGACTTCCGGCATGATCACCGACACCTCCATTGTTCTCGAACGTC
The DNA here is from genome assembly GCA_007132315.1 of Opitutales bacterium. GTDB lineage: Bacteria > Verrucomicrobiota > Verrucomicrobiia > Opitutales > T3Sed10-336 > SLOW01. The sequence goes on along the minus strand of SLOW01000349.1, from coordinate 3,917 downwards.
CCGATCCGGCTTCCCTTGCGGCGGGTACGATTCAAGATACTCAATTCGCCTCGGGCCGCAACCACTCGAAGCTCAGACCCGCGCTTGACAGGTTCGGGAAAGTCTGAAACGCTTTTCCATACATGACCAGTAACCGACGCACGCTTCTATTGCCCGGTCTCGTTCTAATCCCGCTTCTGTAAAGACGGAAACGCGGGGGTGCGGTTACTGTCAGTTGTCCAAAACGGCAAGCATCCTGCTTGAGATGTCGGCATTCCGCATTGCCCGCGAGGAAATTTCCCCGTTAATTTCAACGCTCAGACCAATGCAGAAACCGCCGATTACCAAGTACACACCGTTTTCGACCATCGAGTTGCCGGACCGCCGCTGGCCTTCCCGGACTATCGACCGCGCCCCGGCGTGGTGCAGCGTGGATTTGCGCGACGGCAACCAGGCCCTGGCCATTCCCATGAGCATCGAGGAAAAGCTCGAGATGTTCCAGATGCTCACGGAGATCGGATTCAAGGAAATCGAAGTCGGTTTTCCGGCGGCTTCCTCGATCGAGTACGATTTCATTCGTCGCCTGATCGACGAAAAACGGATTCCCGACGACGTCGCCATCCAGGTCCTGACGCAGGCCCGGGAAGACCTCATTCGCCGGAGCTTCGACGCCATCCGCGGGGCTCCTCACGCCATCGTTCATCTGTACAACTCCACGTCGCCCGTGCAGCGACGGGTTGTTTTCGGCTTGGAAAAACCCGATATCGTCGGCATCGCCGTACGCGGCGTCGAGTTGATCCGGGAATTGCTGCCCACGGTACCCGAAACGGACGTCACCCTGCAGTACTCGCCCGAGAGTTTCTCCACCACCGAAATGGATTTCGCGCTGGAGATTTGCGAGGCGGTCGTCGATGTCTGGCAGCCCACCCGCGAGAAGCCGATAATCCTGAACCTCCCGGCGACGGTGGAAGTGTGCACGCCCAACGTGCACGCCGACCAGATCGAGTGGTTCTGCCGCAACCTGCGCGAGCGCGCCACCGCCATCATCAGCCTCCATACCCACAACGACCGCGGCACCGGCATCGCGGCCTCCGAGCTGGGGCTGATGGCGGGCGCCGACCGGGTCGAGGGAACCCTGTTCGGAAACGGCGAGCGCACCGGCAACGTCGATATCGTCACCCTGGCCCTCAACATGTACACGCAGGGAGTTCACCCCGGCCTCGATTTCAGCGACATCAACCGGGTCCGCGAAGTTTACGAGCGCTGCACCAAAATGGAGGTGGGCCCGCGCGAACCGTACGCGGGCGAGTTGGTGTTCACCGCGTTTTCCGGCTCGCACCAGGACGCCATCAACAAGGGACTGGCGGCGATGGGCGAGTCGGGTCAGGAGCGCTGGGACGTCCCCTACCTCCCGATCGATCCAAAGGACATCGGCCGGAACTACCGCGCCATCATCCGGATCAACAGCCAATCGGGAAAAGGCGGTGTGGCCTACGTCATGGAGAAGGAATTCGGCTTCCAACTGCCCAAGGAAATGCGCAAGGAACTGGGCCGGATTATCAACGATCTGGCCGACCGCACCGGCAAGGAATTGACTCCCGAAGACGTTTACGAGGCCTTTGAAGAGGAATACCTCAAGCCGGAAGAACCGATCAAGCTGGAGACGTTCAAGGTCACGCCGGGAAACGGCGACCCGGACGGCGTCACCTGCCTGGCGACCATCAGGATCGACGGAACCCAACAGGAAATCCGCGGCTCCGGCAACGGCCCCATCGCCGCCTTCTTTCACGCCCTGGAAAACGAGGACCTGGAAAAAGCGGAACTGGTCTCGTACGCCGAACACTCCCTGGGCGAGGGCGCCGACTCCCGGGCCATCTCCTACATCCAGCTCAAGCGCCCGGACGGACGGGCCTTCTTCGGAGCCGGCATCGATCCGAACATCGAACGCGCCTCGCTCAAAGCTCTCGTTTCCGCGCTCAACCGCTGTCTCAAGTATTGAACGCGTGGCGATCACTGCGGCCCCCTCACCGGAATATCTCCCGGAATACCCGCGGCGACCGGTAAACCCACAACAGACGCACCGTATAAGCCACAAGTCCGGCCGGGCCAAACAGCCAGGCCAGCAGGAGTTCGAACGGCACGCCGATCCGCCGGCGGACGGCGTGCTGATAGATGACCATTCCCAGAAAGAGATCCAGCGTCATGTAATGGGTCCAAATCACCAGGAAGACGATGGGGTGGTCCATGAACCGGCGCAACGCCCGCACCTCCAGTCCGGCCAGGGGCGGAACACCCGTCACCGTGATCAGGAGATAAACCATGTAGAGGTAAAACAGGCCGAGCAGTACCGGGACAAAAAACGGTTGGCACACCCATCGGCACCAGCGGTAACGGGGAAACACGATCATCAGGATCCAAAACGGCGCAACCAGACCGTTGATCAGCCAGAAGGCCTGATTCAACTGCTTGCTCCCGAACAACTCGACGACCCACAACGGCATGCTGACAATCGGTCCAGCAGACGCGAAACGCACACCGGAGTAAAGCCTCGATCCACCCCAAACGCCGGGAACCGACAGGGCGCCCGGAAACTCCCAAGCGGTCAGCGGCGCACTTGCTCGATGGCGACGACCTCGCCGTCGCGGAACTCCACCCGGGATCGGTCGTAGGTGTGGCGACGGGTTCGATCGACGATAATGTCCTGCTCCATCGTGCTGAAGCGCCCAAAATCCCGGACGCGGTAGGTATCGGACGTGTGGTAGGCGCCCATATAGGTCCAGACCTCCAATTCCTCCCCTTCCCTCTGCCGGGTACTGATGCGATCGGGCTCGCCCAGCGCCAGGCGAACCATATCGCGGTCGTAGCCGATCTGAATGACGCCCGCGCGCACGTTCTCCTGAACCTCCTCGGGGAAGCTCGCAAACAGTTCCGGGTTGCGCGCGATGCGTTTTTCGGGTGTCGTCGCGCAAGCGGACAACAACAGGCACAACGCACCCAGAAACAGCAGGTATCTCATGGGATGCACTATACGGGCAACCCGAACGCTTTGCAACCGATCCGTACCGGGGGTCACGGCGCCTTTCGCCGCCGACAAACCCATTCGAAAGCGAACTCCTCGCTGGACACGCGCGCCGGGCCGGACATGGTCTAATGACGATGGACAACGGTATCTTGATCCTCTGGGACATCGACGGAACGCTGGTCCTGACCGGCGGGGCGGGCGAGCGCGCCCTGGTGCGGGCAACCAAGACTGTGCTGGGACACGATCTCGAGATCGGCGAGATCGACTGGGCGGGCCGGACCGACCGGCGCATCGCCGAAATGATTTTGGAATACTTCGGACGACCGGTCGCGCCGGTCGCTACCGAGGCCTTCGTCGCGGCCTACCTGGACTTCCTGCCCGAGGAAATGCCGGCCCGCCAGGGAGAGATCCTTCCCGGAATCACCGAACTTGTAACACGCATCGCAGCCGCCGAGGAATACACGCAGGGATTGCTGACCGGCAACATGGAACGCGGCGCCCGGATCAAACTCGGGCATTTCGATCTCTGGCACCACTTCCCCTTCGGGGCGTTCGCGGACGACGGCATCGACCGCAATTCGCTCGGTCCGCGGGCGCTCGAAAAAGCCGCGACGCATCGAGGCGCACCGTTCGCTCCCGAACGCGTCTTCATCGTCGGAGACACGCCGCACGACATCGCCTGCGGCCACGCCGCCGGCGTCCGCACGGTGGCGGTCGCGACCGGCAAATACCCGGCCGAGGCTCTGAAGGAGCACGGTCCCACCGCGCTCTTTGAAGACCTCGCCGATACGGAGGTCTTTCTTGATCGGATCGCCGCCCTCTCGGCCGAGCCCAGCCGTTCTGCCGGTCGGTCGTGAACGAGCCGCACCCGGGCCCGTGCGAACACCGGACGAACAGTCCGGCCGCATCCGGAGAT
>SLOW01000297.1 GCA_007132315.1 Opitutales bacterium | reverse complement strand
CGCTGGACTTTGCGGAATTCGTCGAGAAAATCTTGCCTGACGTACCCAAGCGAATGGCTGCACACGACCAGATCGACCGCGCCTCAACGTCGATCCCACTCAATATTGCTGAAGGCAACGGAAAATTCACTGGGAAAGACCGGTGCCGTTTTTTCGATATCGCACGCGGTTCGGCACTTGAGTGTGCCGCCGCATTGGATGTCCTGTCTAGACGCCGAATCATTCAAAAAGCTGAGGCAAACAACGGAAAGGCAATCCTGAAGGAAATCGTTTCCATGCTTGTAGGTCTGATCAAAAGCCAACCCACGGACCGTGTTTATGAAGAGCCTGCCGCCTATTCAACCAATCACTCCCCTTCCCAATCATCTTAATCCTAATCCTAATCCTAATCTTAATCCTAATCCGCCACGCCCGCAAACACGAAACATCTTATGAGACTCAAGATTAAAATTAAAACGGAAAGTGACTCAAGATTATGATTAAGATTAAGACAAATTGAACCACCATGGACACAACCTATACAAAAGCCCGCTTCTGGAAGTGCGCGCTGCAAGTCAATCCCGCCGGTTATATTCAGTTCCGGGGGACGGATCATGGATTGTCCGAAGAAGAATACAACCAGAAGCTCCTCCAAAAGGCCAAAGAGAATGACATTAAGGTCATCGGCCTCGCCGATCATGGGAATGTGGACGCTGTCGACGCCATCCGGGAACTGTTCGCGGACAGTGGTATTCTCGTGTTTCCGGGCTTTGAAATCGCCTCCACCGAAAAAGTGCATTTTGTTTGCCTGTTTCCCGAAGACACCGCGCGAAGCCAACTGGACCGCTATATTGGCGCGCTGGGTCTTACCGATCCCAAGGACGGCGTTCGCCCTTCCAATCTTGGCGGCAATGACTTATTGGCAAAGGTGGAAGACCTGGGAGGATTCGCCTACGCGGCCCATTGCACCGAGGAGAACGGAATTCTCTTCCGAAAACTCAATCACGTTTGGAAGAATCCGTTGCTTCGGGCGGCGCAGATTCCAGGAACCCTGGACGAACTGAAAAACGACGAAGGAAACAGCTACCGGCTGATCCTTCAAAACAAGGACCCCAACTATGAACGGGAACATCCGCTCGCGATCCTCAACGCATGCGACGTGGCCATTCCCGACGACCTGGACAAGCCAAACGCCTCCTGCCTCATCAAAATGACGCGGCCCGGATTCGATGCGTTCAAATTGGCTTTTCAGGATCCCGAATCACGAGTCCGGCTTTTGACCGATCAACCGCCGCAATGGTTTTCCAGAATCGAACAGCTTCGAATCACCGGCGGGTACCTCGATGGGGTCGAGATCGATTTTTCCGATCATCTCAATACCGTGATTGGAGGAAGAGGAACGGGAAAGTCCACCCTGATCGAGTGCATTCGATACGCGTTTGGCACACCTCCAATTGGCAAAAACGCGCAGCGTCAGCATCAGGAGATTATCAAAGAGAATTTGGGCAAAGAGGGCGGGCGTATTGAAATTCTGATTCGTTCTTCCGCAATGAATGGCAGGCGATTCACCGTCGCCCGCCGCTATGGCGAGAATCCGGTTGTGACGGATTCCGAAAACACCCCCTCGACCTTCACGCCAATCGATCTGCTTCCCCGCGTGGAAATTTACGGGCAGAACGAGATCTACGAGATCGCCTTCGACCCGGCCCTTCAGATTCGATTGCTGGAGCGTTTTCTGGCCGATGATGCCGCGACAGCCGAACAACGCATTGACGAGCTGTTAAAAAAATTGCGCGAAAATCGGGAGAAACTGGTCCGCGCACAAACAGGCGTCGCGGACATCGAACAGGAGCTTTCCCGGCTCAAACGTCTGGAGGAGCGGGTTCAGCAATTCAAAGAACTTGGACTGGAAGACAAACTCGGAATCATTCCTCATCTCGAAACCGAACGCAACCTGTTGAAACGTGCAACGACTGAAGAAATTCCAAACCTCAAAGACGCGTTTCAATCGATACGAGACAACCTTCCCGATACCGCGTTTCTCTCGGATGCTGCATTGAAGGAACTCCCTCACGTCGATTTGCTGAAAAAGCTGCGGTCGATTTTGCAAAAATTGCGGTCGGACGTCGAAGGCTTGCTAAAAAGCATGGAGGACCGTCACGGGGAAGCCGAGAAAGCCGCTGGAGAAACCGCCGCGGCTATCGAAGAAGCCATTCGATCCGAGGAAGCGAAACTGGAAGAGGTTTTCAAGGGCCTTCCTGCAACCGAAGGAAAGACCGGGAGAGAGATCGGCACCGAATACCAGAAACTCCTGCGGGATATTGCGGAGCTTCGGCCGAAGAAGGCAACTTACAAGACACGGAAGCAGCTTCTGGATGAGCTTGAAAAGGAACGCCGGGGGCTGCTTAACGAGCTTTCCAAGGCACGCGCTGAGCGGTCGGCACGGTTCGCCAGAGAACTCAAAGCGTTGAACCGAAAACTGGACGGCAAGCTTCGCCTCACTGCGGAAGCCGGAGGCGACCGCGAAGCGGTAATCCGGTTTTTACTGGACTCCAGGTTGGAGGGCGTTGGGGAGAAACGGTTGGCATGGATTCGCGATGCGGAGGATTTTTCTCCGGTCAAGCTCGCGGAAACAATCCGGAGCGGTGTGGATGCCCTCGCCGGAACCGACTGGGCCGTTACACCGGCGGTTGCGGAGGCACTTTGCCGACTGCCCCGATCCAGGCTGTGGGAGATGGAGGAATTGAACATCGAGGATCGTATTCACATCGAACTGAACGTTTCGCATGCGGAACACGAGGAGTTTAAGCCGATTGAAAAACTCTCCACCGGACAGCAATGCACCGCGATTCTGCACCTTTTGTTGCTCCGCAACGTGGACCCGTTAATTATGGATCAACCCGAGGACAATCTTGATAACGCCTTTATCGCGGAACGAATCGTAACGGAACTCCGCGATGCGAAAATCTCCCGCCAATTTCTCTTCGCCACGCACAACGCGAATATCCCCGTATTCGGGGACGCCGAGTGGATCGGGGTCTTTTCCGCCGAGAGCGGAAGAGGTCTCCTGCCCCCCGAATCTCAGGGCGCTATCGACGTCCCGTTAATTCGCAACGAGGCGGCAAGAATCCTCGAGGGCGGACGGAAGGCGTTTGAACAGCGCAAGGAAAAATACGGATTTTAGGATCGACGATGCTTAAATCAGAACTTTTGGAAATCATTTCTTACGGAGAAAATTCCGGCGTGGAGTTCAAACGGGACGATATTCGCCCCGAACAGCTCGCCCGTGAGGCGGTTGCGCTTTGCAATCTTCAGGGCGGACGCATTCTTCTCGGTGTCGAAGACGACGGGATAATCTCCGGCCTTCAAAGGGAGAATACCCAGGAATGGGTGCTGAACGTCTTCCGCGACAAGATCCACCCACAAATCATACCTTTTTACGAGGAAGTAATTCTCGAACCCGAAAAGAAGGTGGGGGTGATTACTCTTGGCCCGGGTATTTCAAAGCCATACGTGGTTCGACACAATAACCGGGAGGACATCTATATTCGAATGGGTAACCGCTCCGAACTCGCCACCCGTGAGCAACAACTTCGACTCTACGAGTCCGGAGGTCTGGTTCATGTGGAAGTTCTGCCGGTGGCAGGATCGGGCTTTCCCGACCTGGACAAGGCTCGATTGGAGTCTTATCTGAGTTCGATCATCGAAGACCCCGAGGTCCCCGGTTCGAGTCAGGAATGGATTGACCGGCTGCTACAGATGGGCCTCATGGCCGAAGACGGGCAAGGCAACCAGGTGTGCTCGATCGCGGGCATGCTCTGTTTCGGCATCCTGCCCCGGCGCTTTCTTCCGCAGAGTGGAATCCGTTTGATGGCGTTCGAAGGGACGGACAAGGAATACAAGGCACGCCTCGACACGGTAATCGACGGCCCGATGACCGGCCGTTGGGATAAGGGTGAAATCGGAAACGGGCGCCTGGTTGATGAGGGATTGATCGAAAAGTTCGCCGCGCAGATCGAACCATTCATTAAGGAAGAAGAAGCCGAAATCGATGAAAGTTTCCGGCGCGACACGATTCTCCATTATCCAAGAGAGGCGATCCGGGAAACGGTAATCAACGCTTTGGCTCACCGAGACTGGACGAGAAGCGGCGACATAGAGGTAACGGTCTACTCCGACCGAATGGAAGTGACCAGCCCTGGGAAGATGCAAAACGCCATGACCGTTGAAAAGATGATCGCCGGTCAACGTTCGCCTCGAAATTCCATGATTATGGATATTCTCCGTGATTATGGATATGTGGACGCACGAGGCATGGGTGTCCGCACGAAGATCATTCCACTCATGCGGCGGCATAACCACACCGAGCCAAAGTTTGATGCTACGGATGACTACCTCAAGACAACTCTTTTCCGTAAGCAAAAGGAAACCCAGGCATAACCAAGCGCCAGCAGACGAGTTTCCATGATCCGCCGCTTTTCCAGCCGCCAGGGCGAGCCCTACCAGAATTACCTTTCCGAACAACTTGAAGGTGCGCGAAACTATTGGCGGATCGCCGGGTATTTCACGGTTTCTGTGCTGGAGATAGCGGGCGATGCGCTCGAAAAGTTGACCGGCACCGCTCGAATCGTCTGCAACTCCCAACTGACCGCCAGGGAGTTCCAAGCCACCGGCGGGCGAGCGATGAACCGGGAATGGGGCGCCTATTGGCAGGACGTCGAGGAAACGGCCCGGGGGCGTTTGGCTCAACTTTCCCAGTTGCTCAAGTCGGGGAAGCTCGAAATTCGGGTGGCGCCCGACGACCGCTACGGTCTGGTCCATGGCAAAGCCGGCATCATTGAGCGGGGCG
>SLOW01000030.1 GCA_007132315.1 Opitutales bacterium | reverse complement strand
TGCGCGCCTGCGCTACGACCTCACTGAAGAAACGCCGGGCGATGTCCGCTTCCAGCAGCCGGTCCCGGTTCTTGGTGAAGGTCGAGTGATCCCAGACCGGATCATCCATCGACAGTCCGATGAACCAGCGGAACAGCAGGTTGTAGTCGATCTGCTCGACCAACAGCCGCTCGGAGCGCACCGAGTACAGGATCTGCAGCAGCGTTGCCCGCAGGAGATACTCTGGCGGAATCGAGGGACGACCCGTATGGGAGTACAGGGCTTCGAACTCGGCATCTAATGCGGCCAGCGCCTGATCCACCATCGCCCGGATCGCCCGCAGCGGGTGGCGTTCCGGCACCCGCGCCTCCGGCGCCACGTAGCTGAACATCGTCTCCTGCCGTCGGTGTTCCCCGCGCATCGTCGCTCCGTCTCTTATCCGAACCTTCTGCCTATGATCGCGAACGGCGGGGGTTTTTCAACAGCCTGCTAGTAGCGCACGCCCCTTCCCGGAGCCATAGTCGAGAAAAGTGTATTCGGGATGATCCAGCCCATAATCTCCCAGTACGTCTTCCAGTGCTTCCGCACTGCACCCCTGGTACTTCGCTCCGTAGACCCAGTTCGAACCAACGGCGTCCTCTCGGTCCGTCATGACGAGTCCGCTGGTTTCCACCCCCCATTTTCGGTCAAACTCTAAATCGTGATTGACATATTCAGAGGCAGTTGTTTTGACCCCTCGCGGCCCGGTGGCCAACCGGAGAAGAAGGATAAAGCTCAAGCGCAATATGCCCCCTACGCCATGAAAGGCCAGCGCGCGCCTGATTCGTGCAATTATCCTATCCATACGTCATCTAGCGTCTCATTTTTTGGCGAGCCAAAGGATTATTCCGTTCCCAGCGGTCAAGTGGTGATAGCTGCATGGGCACCGGCGGCGAGGCGTCGCCCCAATGGGCGGCAGCGCCTAATCGCGGCTCAGGACAACGGATCACCGGTAAGCCCGGCCATGTTCGTGAACCAGTCGATATCATTCTATTACTTACTCAACCACCGCCGGCGGCCGGCGTGGGATCCGCTGACGCTATGTTGAGCCTGCTGGCGGCCATGTTCGGCATTGGCCTGATCGCGGTGCCGGTCGCATCGCGCCTCTTGGGACTGGCGCCGACGCGGGCGGGTTGGTTGATGTATCTGTCCAACGTGGCGCTGGAAACGGCGGAGAGGCGCCTGCCGTTCTCGCGCTGGTGGGCGGAAGCGCTGTTGGTGGGGGTGGGGGTTCTGCTGTTGTTTCTGGCGAGCGGCTGGCTCGCGCTGGCCCTCGCCGTACTGGCCGGGCATCTGCTGCTGGTGTTGGGCAACCAGTTACGGGAGCGTGCCGTCATCCACGCGACGTATGCCGTTCAGGAACCGCTCGGGCTCAAGGCAGCCGGTCCCGAACGCCCGGGTTATCCCGCACCGGGCCTGCATCCGCGGTTGACCCTCAGCGTGGAAGGGCCGTTCGTGTCGCGCTGGCCGGAACGCGATTTGGGGGTGCTCCCGGTTGGGCGGTGTGTTCGCCTGACGCTGCTGGTCGGCAACCACTCGGGCGTGCCGACGCAAACACTCGTGTGGCTGATGCTAAACGCGCCGGAGGGCTGGCTGGTGGGCGGCAAGGCTTCGGTTGAACTGCCCGTGCTGAAATCCGGGCAGGTGCAATCTGTTGAATGGATGCTGCAGCCTGGGGCGGAAGAAGGCGCCGGAACGCTCGTGATCCGGGCAGGTTCCAGCTGGTTCGACGAGGCGCTGACGATTCGGTATTCCGGCTGCCGTCGCGTCGGATTCCACGACGTGGAATCGGCGTCGATCAGCCGGTATCCGGGCGGACGGCGTGCGGCGTTTTCCTGGCGGGGCGACATGGACCTCTATGACAACGCCTCATTTCAGGATGTCGGCGGACTGAAGGCCGCGCTGGAACTGGGGAGGCGTTACGGCATTGCCCAGACGATGTTCTTGTCGACGCGGCTGAGCCTGAGCGAGAACGACGCGCTGGAATGGGCTTCGCACTATGGCGTGGACCGGGGAGCGGCGGAGATTCCGCGGTTCGTGACGTGGCTGCGCGAGAACGTGGACCTTCTCTACAGCAGTCCGTACCCGGCGCAGGGCGAGCGGCCGTACGTGATGGAACTCGGCAACCACGGGCACCTGCACTACGACACGGATACCGCGGGCGCGCCGGGCAACGGCTGGAAGGCCGGCGCGCGGCCGGGCGAGGGGCGCTATCCGTGGAGCGGGGACGATACCTCGTCGTTCTGCGACCAGCGCGACAATATCCTCGAGGCGAGGCGCTGGTGCGAGCGTCTGCTGGGTTTCGTGCCGCGCTCGTGGGCGAAGCCGGGGCGGGGTAACGATCGCTTCACGCCTGCGGCGGTGGAAGCGGCCGGCTGCGAGGTGGCCACCGGATCGGATATCCGGGCACGCGATAACGTGCTGCGCCAGCCTCCGCCGCATCACCCCGCGGGCACCCGTATCGTGGAGCTGACGGCGCGTTACCCCTCCGATCCGCAGCACATCCAGCACGTGGCGATGCTGCAGTTCTGGATGTCCCGCGCACACCGGCTCGGCATTCCGATGGTGATGTTGGTGCACCAGCACATGCGCCAGTTCGACGGCATCGCCTGCACGCGCTTCACGGAGTATCTGCTGCGGCATGCGCTGGAGCGCTTCAACGGGGATCTGTATGTCGATACCGTGTACGGGATCGGCGCCTGGTGGCGCGATGTGCTGAGCGAGGAGACGCGGCGGGTGCGCGTGGCACTGGAAGACGGTGGGGTCCGCGTGACCAACCCCACGGACCGGGACCTAACGGACGTGCCGGTGGATCTCCACCTGGGGGGCGGCGAGCGGATGACGCGACTGGTCTCTGTTCCGGCGGGTGGCGAGGTGGTGGTGGGTATTGAGAATCCGGGTGGGGACCAGGGGCTGAAAGAATTAGCCACGGAAGAACACGGAAGAACACGGAAAGAGAGGATTTGATGAGAATGACTTTTTGCAGACGCTTGTGATACCGCCGGCAGACGAGATGCGCGAAGGCCAAGTTCATGTTCTCTCTCCATTCTCAAATTCCGTGTACTTCCGTGTACTTCCGTGGCAAACATTCCCAGGAGTGAATGAACGATGCCGGTGATTTTGTCGGTGGATGTCGAGGACTGGGCGCAATCGACGCTGGATACGAGCCTGCCAATCTACCCGCGTGCGCAGCGCAACACCGAGCATGTGCTGGATTTGGCCGCGGAGCGGGGGCACACGCTGACCTGTTTCGTACTCGGTCGGTTCGCCGACGCGTTTCCCGACACGGTGCGGCGCATCGCGCGCGAGGGGCACGAAGTGGCTTCGCACGGGTACGGCCATGTGAAGATCCACGAGCAGAGACCTGAGGAATTCCGCGAGGACGTACGCCGCTCCAAGGCGCAGTTGGAGGACCTGATCGGCGCGGAGGTGGTGGGCTACCGTGCACCGCATTTCTCTCTCGGAAAGGCTGGCGACAGTCCGCTGGAGATCCTTGCCGAGGAAGGGTTCCGATACGATTCCAGCATCTTTCCGTCGCCGACGTATCGGCACGGGCGCGCGGACTGGCCGGCGCACCCGGTGCGGGTGGAACTACCTTCCGGGCGCAGCCTCGTCGAGTTTCCGGCGGCGACCCTGCGGCTGTTTGGCCGGGTGCTGCCGGTGGCGGGGGGCGGCTATCACCGGTTGCTCCCCTGGCCGCTCATCCGCTGGGCCGTGTCGCGATCCATGGCGGCGAACCAGGCGTTTACGCTGTATTGCCATCCGTACGAATTCGATCCGGACGAGTTTGCCCACCTGCCGATGGAACTGTCATGGAAACTGCGCCTGCACCAGGGTCTCGGTCGGGCGGGCTTCGAGGCGAAATTCCGCAGGTTGATCTCGACCTTCGACACGGCCACCGCCGCTTCAATGATGGCGCGGGAGTGGCCCACCCATTGGCTGCCAGGGGCCGCCGCCGGCCGGTAGGTAAGAGGGCTTTGAAACCGTGTTTGCGTTCCTGAAATCGCTTGTGGCCACGTTGATCATGCCAGTGCCGATGGCGCTGTTGCTGGTGCTGTTGGGTCTGTGGATCTGGGTCCGCGGGGCACGCCGAAACGGGTTCGTTTCGGGGTTTGCAGGGTTCCTACTGCTGTTTCTTGCGGCCTGGAGCCCGGTGGCGGATCGGCTGCTGGAGCCGTTGGAGCACGCGTATCAGCCGGTGTTGGAGCCGTCGGCGCTCAAGGATGTCGAGGCGGTGCTGGTGCTGGGTGCCGGCTGGGAGCCGGATTTGAACTGGCCTGCGAGCATTCGATTGAACCATAGTTCGGTGCAGCGGCTGATGGAGGGCCTTCGCCTCCTGCAAGGGTGGCCCGAGGCGCGGCTGGTCGTCAGCGGCGGCAGCGGCCGTACTGGCGTGGCACCGGTGGCGCAGGGCTATGCCGCGGCCGCACAGGAGCTCGGCGTGCCCCTCGAGCGTATCGTGGTGCTGGACACGCCCACGGACACCGCGCAGGAGGCGTACGCGCTGCGCGAGTTTCTGGGCACGGAGGCGCGGTTCGTGCTGGTGACCTCAGCCTCGCACATGCCCCGCGCGGTGCGGCACTTCGAGCGCGCCGGGCTCATGCCAATCCCGGCGCCAACGCATTTCCACACCGGCCGCGGCGGACCGGGCCGGTTCGCGTACTGGGTGCCTTCAGGTGGAGCGCTGCGCAAGACCGAACGCGCGATCCACGAGTACCTGGGGCTGCTGGCGCTTGAGCTCGATCACCGCGGGCGGTAGGCGGCGGCGCGAGCGGCGTCCAGCCGCGATCAGCCGTGCGGTAGGGACGAGGGCCATCGAGGCCAGAGGCCGCTCCCATAGGGGTGTTCTTTTCGTAAACGGGGATCCGATG
>SLOW01000034.1 GCA_007132315.1 Opitutales bacterium | reverse complement strand
TCAAAACCTTTTGGAAAAAAGCATCTTATATATCGTTTGCCAGAACACGTTTGCAACGTTAGGGTAGAGAGTGACGGGCGGCTGTCGCGAAGCGATGCCTTTCCCGTCACTCCCCCTCGTCGAACCGGCCGTGCAGGTCACGGTCGAATCGAAAGGTGAACCCCGGGAAGTCCAGGCTCTCGCCGCGGTGCACGCGCACCACTGAGGTCTTCTCGCGGTTGACCGTCAGCCCAAGCCATTCGTCCATCCGGGCTCCTTGATAGCGGGCCATAACCACAAAATCGTCCGCGCAGCGGACGAGTCGGGCGTCGGCCCATCGGCCGGGTCCATCCGCACGGTGGACCGCCTCGAAGATGGGTTCCAGTATCAGCACGACCGCCATTTGCACCATCCTGTCTTTCAAGGTCGGGATGCCCAGCGGCAGCTTCTTTCCTTCGGCTTTCGGGATGTGGACCCGTTTGACCGGACTCGCGCGGTAGGTCTTTTGCCTCAGTTCCTCGTGGATCCCGGCAAGGAACTCTGCCACGCCGTTCTCCTTTGCAAGGATGTCCTCGGCTCTGACTCCGTCGATCCCGGGGCTTTACACCGCTTGCCAACGTGTTTCCAGGCCGCTTCCAGCACGTTGGTTCGCCGTCCCGGGCTTCGGCTTGGGGTTGCCCCTTTCACCGCCGGGCCGGCTACATGATGGATACCTATTTGTCATGTCGACAACGTTTCATATCAATAGAGAAGCCAGGCTGCGCCTGACGCACCGGAGCTCACGGAGGTGGCTCCGGCTCAACTCTCCGTGCCTTTGTGGCTCCGTGTGCGTGAGTCCACTTTCCGCCGAATTAACTTCTCTCCAGCAGGTTTCGGGCGGCTTCGAGGTAGCGTTCCTGGGTTCCCCGGATCACTTCCGGCGGCAATACCGGGGCGGGCGGGTTGCGATCCCAGAAGCTGGAGGCGAGGTAATCGCGAACGAATTGCTTGTCGAAACCGGGCGGGGACTTGCCGGGTTCGTACTGATCCGCAGGCCAGTAGCGGGAGGAATCCGGAGTGAGGATTTCGTCGATCAGAAACAGGTTTCCCGCGTCGTCGCTTCCGAACTCGAACTTGGTATCCGCCAGGATCATGCCCGCGGCGGCGGCCCGCTCGTGCCCGCGCTCGTACAACCGCAAACTGGCCGCGCGTACCTGTTCGAAAAGCTCGCCACCCAACTCCCGGGCACACGCTTCTTCGGTGATCGGCATATCGTGGCCCTCGGTGGCCTTGGTCGTCGGCGTGAAAATCGGCTGCGGCAGCCGTTCCGCCTCCCGCAGGCCCGGCGGTGGACGATGGCCGCAGATTTCGCCGGTCTTCCGGTAGGATTCCCAACCGCTCCCCGCCAGATAACCCCGGACCACACATTCCACGGTCAGCGGACGCAGTTTGCGCACCACCATGCCGCGCAAACGCATGCCGGGGTCGTCCGGGAAAACCTCCCGCAGACGCGCTTCCTGATCGGGCAGAATGTGATTGGGAATCAGATCTTCGGTCTCGTGGAACCAGCGGAGGCTGATCTGCGTCAGAATCGCACCCTTGCCGGGCACGCCCGGTTCCAGAACAACATCGAAGGCCGAGACGCGATCCGTTGCCATCAGCAGCAGAGCGTCGCCCAGATCGAAAATCTCGCGCACCTTCCCCGATCCCACCCGGGGATGGCTCAGGCCGTCGATTCGTGTGACCGCCGGCGCGTCGAGCACAGCGGAGAACATGTCCATGTGGGAACGATTCATTGTCCTGAAATCAAAGCCCGACTGTACGCGGCCGAATTCCGGATAAGCAACCGCAATAACGGCACGTGAACTGCGGATTGCGGCCGTCAAAGTACAGGGCAGCGGGAGTCTGCCGGGCTTGGCCGCCGGACGCCCAAACGGATTTTTTCAAAAAAAGACTTGCGAGCGGGAATGCGCGGGCTAGCTTGGGATTTTCGCGGCCGTGTCCCCTTCGTCTAGCCCGGCCCAGGACACCAGGTTTTCATCCTGGCGACAGGGGTTCGAATCCCCTAGGGGACGCCATCAGGATAAAAGAGAAGCCAATCTTTCGGGATTGGCTTCTTTCGTTTTCAATCGGAATCGTCTCAGGACCGGGCCTTACCCGCCTCGTCCACCAGACTCGTCACCACAGAGGGATCCGCCAGGGTGGAGGTGTCGCCGACTTTGTCGGATTCACCTTCGGCGATCTTGCGCAGAATGCGGCGCATGATCTTGCCCGAACGGGTCTTGGGCAGGCCGGGCGCCCACTGAATGACGTCGGGCGTTGCGATGGGCCCGATCTCCGAGCGCACGTGCCGGACGAGTTCCTTCTTCAGGTCGTCGCCGGGTTCGCTGCCGGTTTTCAGGGTCACATAGGCGTAAATCCCCTGTCCCTTGATGTCGTGCGGGAAGCCCACCACGGCGGCTTCGGCCACTGCGGCATGGGAAACCAGCGCGCTTTCGACCTCGGCCGTACCCAGCCGGTGACCGGAGATATTGATCACGTCGTCCACCCGCCCCAACAGCCAGTAATCGCCGTCGTCGTCGATTCGGCAGCCGTCACCGCTGAAATACAGCCCCTTGTAGGCACTGAAGTAAATCTGCTCGAAACGTTCGTGATCGCCCCAGGTGGTGCGCATGATGCCGGGCCAGGAGCGCTTCAGGCAGAGTTTGCCCGCTTCGCTGCGCGGCGATTCCTTGCCCTGGTCGTCCACCACCACCGGATCGACCCCGAAGAAGGGCCGCGAGGCGCTTCCGGGTTTGAGGGTGTGGGCGCCGGGCAACGGGGTGATGAGGATCCCGCCGGTCTCCGTCTGCCACCACGTATCGACGATCGGCGTACGCCCCTTCCCGACGTTGTCGCGGTACCAGAGCCAAACCTCGGGATTGATCGGTTCCCCGACCGTTCCGAGAAGTTTCAGGCTCGACAGGTCGCGCTTCCGGATCGGCTCCTCGCCCTCCTTCATCAGAGTACGGATCGCCGTGGGAGCGGTATAGAACTGGGTCACCTGGTACTTGTCCACCACGTCCCAGAAACGGCCGGCGTCCGGATACGTGGGCACGCCCTCGAACATGACGGAGATCGCTCCGTTGGCCAGCGGCCCGTACACGATGTAGCTGTGCCCGGTGATCCAACCGATGTCGGCCGTACACCACCAGACGTCGCCGGGATGGTAGTCGAAGATGTACTTGAAGGTGGTCGCGGCGTAAACCATGTACCCGCCGCTGGTGTGCACCACGCCCTTCGGCTTGCCGGTGGAACCGGACGTATAAAGAATGAACAGGGGATCCTCGGCATCGACCCATTCCGGCTCGCATTCGGGTTCGGCCTTCGCCGTCAGTTCGTGGTACCAGTGGTCGCGCCCGTCGGTCATGGGAACCTCGTGACCGGTGCGCTTGACCACGATGACGCTCTCGATGCTCGGGCACTGGGCGAGGGCCTTGTCGGCGTTGGCCTTCATGGGAATGTCCGTTTTTTTCCCGCGCAGGGCCGTGTCCTGGGTGATCAGGAGCTTGCACTCCGAATCCTGGATACGGTCGCGCAGGGCGTCCGCGCTGAAAGCGCCGAACACCACCGAGTGGATGGCGCCAATCCGCGCGCAGGCCAGACAGGCTGCCGCCGCTTCGGGGATCATCTGCAGGTAGATGCTGACCCGGTCGCCCTTGCCCACACCGAGCGCGCGCATGGCGTTGGCCAGACGGCACACCTTTTCGTGGAGTGCGCGGTAACTGATTTTCGCGTCCTCACCCGGCGTGTTGCCTTCCCAGATGATGGCGGTCTGGTCGCCGCGTTCCTCGAGGTGCCGGTCGAGGCAATTGACCGATACATTGGTTTTTCCTCCCTGGAACCATTTGATGGATACCGGGGGTTCAAAGGACTCCTCGCACACCTTCGTCCATTTTTCCTTCCAGGTGAAGCCCTCGGCGATCTGACCCCAAAAACCTTCCGGGTCGTCGATCGAGCGGCGGTACAGGCTCTGGTATTCATCGAAGGACCCCACGTGGGATCCGGCGGAAAACGCGGGATCGGGGGGAATCTGTTTCCGGTTGTCCGAACCCGCCTGCGCGGTTGCGTTTTGTACTTTCTGGTCGCTCATATATGATGTTCTCGTTTGGTATTGAGTCGAGTGCCTCTCGTATCGTGAGTGCGGCGAGGACACGTCGCGCCCGCCGGGCGACCGCGACGATTCGATCCGGAGGTTTCCGCGGATCCGGACGCTACCACGCGCCGGGCACGGCTCCAAGATCTTTTCGCTTTTCCCGCTCGGATGCGGAGGGACATCATATTCGGGAACAAGATCCGCGGCTCGGCGGATTTTGGCCAAACCTGAGCGCCGGTTTGCCGAAATTTCCTTTTGTTTTTCCGGCCGCGTACCGTTTCAATCGCACACACCATGGCCAGGGATTTCTTTCTCGATTCAGACGACGCCGACCGTCCGCTCACGGTCACCGAGTTCACCCGCCGGGTGAAGGCGGCCCTCGAAGCCGAATTCCCCTCCTGCCGGGTGCGGGGCGAGATCTCGAATTTCCGGCGCCAGAGCAGCGGTCACTGCTACTTTTCCCTGAAAGACGCCGGCAGCCAGCTCCCCTGCGTGCTCTTCCGCGGCGACGCCGCGAAGAACACGGCCGAGCTGCGGGACGGCATCCAGGTGATTGTCACGGGAGGCGTCGGTGTGTACGAACCGCGCGGGGCCTATCAACTGATTGTTCGGCGGATCGAGGAGGACGGCGAGGGGCGCCTGCAGCGGGAATTCGAACGCCTCAAACGAAAATTGGCCGACGCGGGTCTCTTCGACCCGGCCCGCAAGCGCCCCCTCCCGAAAATGCCCGCCGCGGTGGGCCTGATCACGTCGCCCACCGGCGCGGCGGCCCAGGACTTTCTGCGGATTCTGAAACGGCGCGGCTGGTGGGGGCGCG
>SLOW01000105.1 GCA_007132315.1 Opitutales bacterium | reverse complement strand
TGGGTCCGGCAGGCTGCCAGAGTCTTACCACGGCAGCGGCCACGCGGAAAGACAGAATTATGCAAGCGGACCGGAGATTCCCGATCTTCGATCAGTCCAGGGCGGTGAGCAATTTTTCCACTTCCTCCTTCTTTCCGCGGAGCTCGTCGAGCTGACGCCGGGCGCCTTCGACGATGTCCGGCGGGGCCTTGGCCACAAAACTCTCGTTGCCGAGTTTCTTTTCGCCCACGGCCACCTGCCGCTCCAGCTTGGTCAGCTCCTTGCCGAGGCGCTCCTTCTCCGCCTCGACATCGATCGCCTCGGAGAGGTTCAGGCGCAGGGTGCCCAGTCCCGTGACCACGGCGGGAGCGGCCTCACCGGCGGGTTCAAACGACAGCGAGGCGGCGCCGATCAGAAAGAGCAGTTTATCGCGACTCTCCTCAAGTTCGACCCGCCCGGCTTCGTCGCTTTCGGCGAAAAAAGCGAGGTCTTTGCGGTTGGCCAGATTGTAGTCGGCCTTCAACGCCCGCGCCCGGGTCACCAGTTCGCGCAGTTGCACCGTTCTCGCCTCGGCCGCGGCGTCCAACTGAATCCCGCCCGCTCCCAGCGCGTCGCGCAACGCGTCGGCTCCGGGGAGGCCGGCGTCCTGGAGAAAGGATCCCTCCGCGCCGTATTCGAGCGTGTGCCACAGTTCCTCGGTTATGAACGGAATATAGGGATGCAGCAGGAGGAGGAGTTGGCGCAGGACAAAATCCTGCACGGCGAGCCCGTTCTCCCTGACCTCCGGATCCTGGCGGCTCTTGCTCACTTCCAGGTACCAATCGCAAAAATCCGTCCAGAAAAAGCCGAACAGCTTCTGGGCCGCGCCGGTGAACTCGTAACGGTTCAGGGAATCCTCCACCGTGGACGCCGTATCGAGCAAGCGCAGCAGAATAAAGTGGTCGTCGATATCGAGCAACTCCGGTCTAATGCACGCGGCGACGGCCTCCAGCGAGCTGTTGTTGCGGATGTCGCCCGAGATGCGCCGGTAACGGCAGGCATTCCAGAGTTTGTTGCAGAAATGCCTCCCGGTTTCGACCCGGTCCTCGCTGAAACGGATATCCTGTCCCTTCGGGGCGATCAGCATGATCCCCAGGCGCAGACCGTCGGCGCCGTAGCGCGCGATCAGGTCGAGCGGGTCGGGGGAATTGCCCAGCGACTTCGACATCTTGCGCCCCTGAATGTCGCGGATAATCCCGGTGTAATAGACGTCGCGGAATGGAATGCGGCGCTCCGCGGGCGCGTCGGGACGCATGAAATACAGCCCCGCCATAATCATCCGGGCCACCCAGAAGAATATGATGTCGGGTCCGGTGACCAGGGCGCTGGTCGGGTAGAAATAATCCAGCCCCTGCTTCTTTTCGACCTCGCGATCAGGCCAGCCCATGGTGGCGAAAGGCCAGAGCCACGACGAAGCCCACGTATCCAGGACGTCCTCCTCGCGCTCCCAGTTTTCCGGGTCCTCCGGCGGGCGGGTGTCCACATGCCGGTTTTCCGGACGGGACCGGTCCTCACCCTTCCGGTACCAGACGGGAATGCGGTGCCCCCACCAGAGCTGGCGGCTGATGCACCAGTCCTGGATGTTGTCGAGCCAGTGCAGGTAGATTTTGGCCCAACGCTCGGGAAAGAAGCGGATCAGGCCGTCGCGGACCACCGCTTTCGCTTCCTCCACCTTCGGGTATTTCAAGAACCACTGTTCCGAGAGGCGAGGCTCGATGGGAACATCGGCGCGTTCGCTGTAACCCACGTTGTTCTCGTAGGGCTCTTCTGCCACCAGCAATCCGGCTTCCGCCAGCTTCCGGGCGGCGACCTTGCGGGCCTCGAAGCGGTCCATGCCGTCGAACTCATCCCCCGCATGTGCGTTGAGGGTGCCGTCGGGGTTGAACACGTTGACGACCGGCAGGCCGTGGCGCGTTCCGATTTCAAAGTCGGCCTTGTCGTGGGCCGGCGTGACTTTGAGCACGCCGGTGCCGAATTCGGGATCGATGTGGCTGTCGGCGACGACCGGAATCGCCTCCCGCGGAAAGGGGCGCCACACCTTTTCACCGATGAGGTGCCGATAGCGCTCGTCCTCCGGATGAACCGCCACCGCCGTGTCGCCCATGAGGGTTTCGGGCCGGGTGGTCGAAATCTCCAGATACTCACCCGGCCGATCGACCAGCTCGTAACGCATGCGGTACAGCGAGCTCCGCTGCGTCTTCATGATCACCTCCTCGTCGGAGAGGGCGGTCAGGCTCGCCGGGCACCAATTCACCATGCGTTTGCCGCGGTAGATCAGGCCCTCGCGAAAGAGCCGCACGAACGCCTCCTGCACCCGCTCGCTATAATCGGGGTCCATCGTGAACACCTCGCGGTCCCAGTCGCAGGAGCAGCCCAGGCGTTTCAATTGCTCGATGATAATGCCGCCGTGCTTCTCCTTCCACTCCCAAGCCTTTTCCAGGAACGCCTCCCGTCCCAGGTCGTGCCGCGTCAGACCCTCGTTCGCGCGGAGCTCCCGCTCCACCCGCGTCTGCGTCGCGATGCCGGCATGATCCGTTCCGGGCAGCCACATCGCCGCCTTGCCCCGCTGCCGCGCGCGCCGGATGAGGATGTCTTGCAGCGTGTTGTTGAGCACGTGCCCCATCGTCAGCACGCCCGTCACATTGGGCGGCGGGATAACAATACAGTAGGGTTCCTTGTCGGGGTCCGGCGTTCCCCGGAAACACCGGCCGCTCACCCAGGTCTCATACCAATGGGCCTCCACACGGCCCGGATCGTACGCTTTGCTGATTTCTGGCATGTAAAAAGCTCTGAGTAAGGCGGAACGGCAGACGATTTCAATTCCTTTTCCAACACGAATCCGCCGGCCGGTGGAAATCCGCGAACAGCATGAAACAAATCTGGGGCGAAAACGAGAACGTCACGAAATCCGGCACGGCGCCGGAGGCGACCGCCCTCGCTCCCGCCTTGAACCTGCCGTGGAATCTGTTAATTCCGGAGTCGGACCAGGAATCCGACGCCATGCTGAAACGTATTCAAAAACACGCCGCATCCCGCTTCGACTTCGCCGAGGATCTCGACCGCCGGGAACGGCTCGCCGTTTACAAACAGTTCCTGCAACTGGAAAACGAGATGATTCTGCGCCGCCACCGGGGCGGCGAGTCCGGGCTGAAGATCGCTCTCGCGCGCTCCTGCGTGATGGACATCCTTCTCCAGCACCTCTTCAAGCAGACCGCCGATCAATTCAGCCGCGACAAGGGCCGCCCTTCCAGTCCGGTCTGCCTGCTGGGGCTCGGCGGATACGGCCGCGGCGAATTGTCGCCCCTCAGCGACATCGACATCATGTTCCTCTTTCCGGTGCGCACTCGCGGCAAAGAGTTGAAGAGCTTCCAGGAGTTTCTGACCGATCGCATCCTCTATCCGCTGTGGGATCTCGGTCTGAAAATCGGACATTCCTCCCGCACGATCAACGAGGTGATGGAGGAAGCCCGCAAGGACATCCGCACCAAGACGGCCCTGTTGGAGGCCCGTCTGGTCGCCGGATCCGAGGAACTGTTCAATGTTTTCGACCAGGCGTACCGCAATTTCTACCAGAAGGAGGACCCGCAAAAGTACCTGCAGGCACGCCTGCGCGACCAGGCCGCCCGCCGCGCACGATTTCAGAACACCATCTTCCTCCAGGAACCCGACATCAAGAGCGGGGTCGGCGGCCTGCGCGACTACCAGAACGCCCTCTGGATGGCGCGGATCAAACTCGACATCCACCGCATGGCCGATCTCTGCAAACATCACTACCTCAACCGCCGGGAACAGCGGGAATTTCTCCGCGCCTACGACTTTCTGACCCGCGTACGCAACGAACTCCACTTTATCAACCGACGCCCCACCGACCTGCTCGACCTCGAAAACCAGCCGATGGTGGCGAAAAACCTCGGTTACGACCAGGAGGACATCTTCAAGCGGGTCGAGGTGTTCATGCGGGATTATTACACCCACGCCCAGACGATTTACCGCGTCTCCCAACTCCTCGAACAGCGCCTGGCCCTGCGCAAGGACGAGGCGGCCGACCGCGTGTCCTTTCGCGAGGTCATCCGCGCCCGGCGCTTCGACCGGCAGAAGCGCTTCGACGGATTCCTGCTTCGGGGCGACGAACTCACCTGTGAAACCCACAACGTCTTCAAACAGGATCCCGAGCGCTTGATCCGGGTGTTCCGCCACTGCCAGCAGCTCAACTGCCGCATGGACTTCGAGCTCAGCAGCCTGATCCAGGAATCCGCCCACCTCATCGACAACACGGTTATTCTTTCACCCCGCGCGAACCTGAGTTTCCGCACCATCCTCGAACAACCCGGACAGATTCACCCCGTTCTCCTGTCCATGCACGAATCGGGTGTTCTCGGACGTTTCGTTCCCGAATTCGGGAAACTCACCTGCCTCGTCCAGCACGAATACTACCACCGCTACACCGCCGACATCCACACCCTGAGCACTCTGGCCGAACTCGACCGGATCTACACAGGCGACGACCCCGAAGTCATCAAGTATCGGGAAGCCCTGCGAAAAACCACCGACCCCAAACTGCTCTACCTGATTCTGTTCCTGCACGACATCGGAAAATCGGCCGGCGTGGCGGGCCACGACGTCACCGGCGCCAAACTGGCACGAAACGTTCTTGCACGGCTGGAACTCGAAGAAGACAAATGCGAACCGGTCGAATTCATCATCCGCAACCACCTGCTCATGACGCGGATCTGGCAAAAATACGATGTCGAGGACCCGCGCACGGCGGCCTCGTTCGCCGAACAGGTGGACAATCTCGAACACCTCCGCTACCTTTACGTGCACACCTACTGCGACGCCCGCGGCACGGCGAGCAATCTGTGGAACAGTTTCAAGGACACCCTGCACACCCAGCTCTACCGGGCGACCGACGAGCGGTTGC
>SLOW01000015.1 GCA_007132315.1 Opitutales bacterium | reverse complement strand
GTACGCTTTCTGAGGCGAATTTGTCTATGCAGGGAGTATTTACTGTTTTTACACCGTAGCAGCCGAGATGCTGCCCGATATCATGACAGGTTATAAGGATTACGTTTGGTTTGTCTGGCATAAGCTTTCTTCTCTTGGCTTTGTTGGCATATCCTCATCCACGAATATCCTCCATTTCTCAAGTTTGGTTTTTGACTTATGTTGACTGTAACAAACCCAATACGCAATACTCAATCACCCCGCGATGAAGAAGGAGTTTCCAGGGCCCAGACCCTGAAATTGCGGTAGGCGCCGACGGTCGGGCTCATCTGGCGGAACCCGATGTTTCCACCGCCGTGGGGCGGACCATAGCGCTCCGGATCGTCATCCGTCCAATCGACCGAAATTTGACCATTGGCGAATAGCTGGATGCGATTCCCGTCCTTTACCAGACGAATATGCTGCCATCCTTCTGTACCGGGAGCGATTGCCACCGGACCGCCGCCGACCCGGTAGAATTGATTGTTTTTTCGAAGATTTGAATCGATCCGGCCCATCTGAAAGTTTTCAACATTGGCAAAATAAGATACGTGATAACTGGTGATCGCTCCCCGAATATAATGCCTGAATTCCCCATCGCGCGAAGGCAGGGCGGGATCAAATATGTCCTCACCGTTTTCGCCCTTGGCTGCGAAAAAAATGATCGCGAGTCCATAATGCGAAAGTGGCTTGAATTCCCACTCGGCCACAAAACTCTCGGGAAATTCCTCCGGGCACCATAATACGGTATTGCCTGAGAAGTCGACCGACCGCATCTGCAAGGCCCCGTCTTCAAAACGCTTATCCAAAGGACCCTCCGCTACCCAACCTTCCACGGTTCCCGGCGTATCCATCATCGACTCGTAAAGAATCTCGCCACGACGCCCCGACACATCCAGAGGCTGCGGCGGCTCGGGGAAACCTATCAGCGACGAGTGCCGCCCCCTGAATTCCTCCGGAACGGCGGCAAACGCCTCCGCAGGATTGGTGTAGCTGGAGCGCAATTGCAAATTCTTCACCTGAAGACGCCCCGTTCCGATTTCGATTTCACCGGTCTCTTTGCCGACCCACCAGGGGTCGAAGCGCGCACCCGGAATTCGGAGGGGCTGGCCGTTGAAATAAGCCTCCGAAAGTCCCTTCGCACTGTCCCAGGTGAACTGAAGGAAATAGGATTCCGGCCCCGGCAAGTCGGTGAAATCGACGACGATATCATGAAACTTCCCGTCAACCTCGGCCCGTTCATCCCAGGTCCAAAGCAAGTTGACCACCGAATCGGTTCGCCTGAAAACCAGCTCATTCAAACCTGGAATCGAAAAGAGCTTCTGATTGTAATTCGACTCTCCCTGCCCATTGCGGAATGACTGATCGGTCACCAGTTCAAAGGAGACTGTCCCGGTTTCACCCACTGCTTCAAGCCCGTGGCAATCGAGACCCGGATAGAGAATCATCGTGGCCACGGCCCATCCAGATAGTTTGTTCTTCATAATAACGAGTCCCTTAAGGAATTTTACGAATAGCATTTCAAAAAAGCGACAGCCTGTCAACCACGCGCAAATTCCGCATCTTGCAACGCGACCTGCATAAGCTGTTTCATTCACCAGCGGATGATCGAATACCCCGCGTCCCGCAACAACGAGATCCAGAGATCCCATCTTACTTGTGTCGCCTCTTTACCGGCATCGGCATTGTGGTTCGGCGATGGGTTCAGGGTCAACGGCAGGGCCACCGGCGTTCCATCGGCGCGGTGGAAGGTCCTGACGAGGTCGTCCGACCAGGCGTAAATATCGGCATCCACGAGCCCCGCATCCTCAACTAGGGCGCGGATCGGCATGCGGACATGCATGCGGTTGGATGGATCGAATTTGACGCCGAAGGAGGCCCGGCAGTAATTGTAAAAATGCGGCTGCCACGCCCAGACAAAGGCCTCCGCTCCAGGCTGGTCGGGGACCCCGCCTCGTCTCTGCCTCTTGAGATAACTTCGCCAGTCCGGTTTATGTTCTTCAGCCGAGACGATAACGTCATAGACATCACCGGTTACGCTCTCCCAGCGTCTGCTCTCCGTATGATAGCGGTAAAATCCAAAACTCTGGATGCCTGCCACATCGATGCGGCAATACATAAACAATTCCCCGTTCCGGTCCTGGACAAAATTCATATAGTTCATGTAGCCGGGCGGCATGCGGCGCGGATTGCCTGTTTGCCCGACGAACTCGAACAGACCGCTTCCCGGTTCTTTCGACACCCAGTACATCTGATGCGGATAATCATCACTCTCCCGGTCTCTCGATGCCCCCATCCTTTCCCAGCTTCCCGGAATATAGGCGTCGGGATCGGCCCGGTTGTGCATGCCGCCGGTGACGTGAATATAGCCGTCCGTATCGACCGCAATCGACCAACCGCGGTATTTCTCATCGTGGGTGCTGATAACGAAGTCTTCGCCTTCCAGATATCCGCTCTTCTCGTTGCCCTCAGGATCGATCCGTCTGATCGGCACCCGGTAAAGATGCGGTTCGTCGGAGGACCGCCACTCCCGGACTTCCGGATACTCCTTGGCCACTCTCGCCACCACGGCCTCGAATTCCCCGGGTTCAATCTTTTCCACTCCTTTCCACGACACACCCTCGCCGACTTTATAGATGTAACCATTCTGCTCAGTCGCCCCGGTATAGGCGCGGGAGTTGGGTTGCCAACCCCGGGCATCCCGCTGCGGTGCACCCTGGGAAAAAAACCGTCTTTCAAGTTCATCCAACTCCAGCTTGCGATAGAGATCCAACGCGTCCATGTAGCGTCTCTCTTCGACGAGAGGACGCATTTCCCTGAATTCAGGCCTAATTAAATCGAGGGTATCGAGCACCGGTTTGGCCAGGGCCCAACCAAGCACCTGGCGCGTTCGCTCATCTCCAGGGGCTATATCGAGCAACGCTCGCATCAGTGCGTTGCGCAGCAGGTCGTCCATACGCGGCAGCCGCACCCCCTCCCTCGCCACGACACCCTCAAGAAGCTCTGCCAGCAACGGGACGGTGTTCTCGGCCAAATTCCCCATCTCCGCCAGGGCAAGCGCGGCTTTCGCCCGCTGTTCGGGCGGCATGCCCTCATCCGCAAGAATTTCTTGCAGACGGGGCAGTCCCTCCCGTTCCTCTTGAACGCTTTCATCGCTATCCTTCGGGTTTTCCTCGGGCCGGGTCGCCTGATAGAGGCGCTTCACCTCACGCGCTTCAAGCGGCCGGTCGAACAGAACCAGATCTCTTACCGAGCCGTTCAGCGAACGTGAGCCGTCCGGAAAGACCATCCACCAAGAGGGATCCGCCCCGATCAGCAAGTCTCGCCGTGACAGCCCGCCTGAAATATTCTCCCGCGAATGGACCAACCGGCCGTTGAGGTATAGTTTTCCGGTGCCATCGTCAAAGGAATACAGCAGATGATCCCACTGCCCGGGCGTGACGGCGATTTCGTTGTCCCGTGAGCCGACGACATCAGGTTGGCGATCACTGATGACTTCGATTTCGCAATTGTTTCTCAGGCGCACGCTAAAGTAACCGTGGCTGCGCGCCCATCGCCCGGCGCCGTCACCGATAAAGACCACACCCTCCGCATTCCCTCGGTCGGTGTAGCCTTGAGCGCGGCTGAAAATCCAGCCGCCGATCGTGAAATCCCGACTCTCATAAGCCGGATGGGCGGGAATATCGATCCATTGATAGCCCCCGGTGAAGTCGAGCATGTCGTTCTCCCATGGGACGTGCTGAATCTGGCCATGATTTTGGTCGGGAGATCGGTCATACAGGACAGCGCCGCTCGTAGGATCGTCCGCCGGCCAGTAGCCGACAGGTTGCATGGACTCGACGACCTGGTGCTTGCCGGATGTCGGTGAGGTAAAAAACACAAAAGAGAGAAGCAACAGCAGCAGGCAGGCGCCGAGCAGAAACCAACGTTTTTGGTGATGATGTTTGGCTGGCATATCAGATTCCTTTTTAATTTTTTAGCCGGTTATGGCAAACGAACTCAAGATGGCTACTATCAATACCATACGAACTTTGGCGGATCGGGGTTGGTCCCGTCGCCGTATTGCCCGGGAGCTGCGGATCGACCGTGGAACGGTCGGCAACTACCTGAAGATTCCTCCAAATGGCGAGTCAAACCCCGCCATTTCGACCGCCGGGGAAAATCCAAAACCAGCCATTCCGACCGCCGGCAGGCAGAGCCTGTGCGGACCGTTCAGTGCGATCATCGAGGAAAAGGTCGAGGCGGGACTTGAGGGCCGGCGGATCTATCAGGACCTGGTTGTCGAACATGGCTTCGGCGGTTCGTACGAGTCTGTAAAGCGGTTCGTACGAGTCTGTAAAGCGCTTCGTACGCAAGGTGCGGGGGCGCTCGCCGGAAGGGACTTCGCGCATCGAGTGCGAGCCCGGCGAAGAAGCCCAGATCGACTTCGGCCTGGGCGCACCGATCCGTAAAGAAAACGGCCACAAGCGGCGAAGCTGGGTCTTTCGCATCGTCTTGAGCTGTTCGCGCAAGGCCTACAGCGAAGCGGTTTTGCACCAGAACACCGAAAGCTTCATCCGGGCTTTGGAGAACGCTTTCCGCCATTTTGGTGGGGTTCCACAGATCCTCAACCCCGACAATCTGAAAGCGGCGGTGAGCCAGGCGGACTGGCACGATCCGCGGATCAATCCGAAGATCGAATCGTTTTGCCGCCACTACGGCACGACGATGATCCCCTCCCGGCCCTACCGCCCCCAGGAAAAAGGCAAAGTGGAATCGGGCGTCAAATACGTCAAGAACAACGCGCTTAAAGGCCGGACTTTTGACAGCCTTCAGCAGGAGAACCTATTCCTTCGCCAATGGGAGAGTCAGGTGGCCGATCAACGCATCCACGGCACGGTTCGAGAACAGGTGCAATCGCGCTTCGAACGCCTGGAGAGGGCCGCCACTCAAGCCCCTGCCCTCCGGGCTC
>SLOW01000062.1 GCA_007132315.1 Opitutales bacterium | reverse complement strand
GCCTGGGCAAACGTGGCTGCTCCGTGCAAGAAGAAGCCGCAGACTACGGAGTCGATCCCGATTTCGATAGCGATTTCGATCCCGATAAGACAGATTCCCGGCCAGTCCGCTGCACTCAACGCGGACAAGCCGCGTGAGTGAGCTTAACGTTCTGATCAAAAAGGAAGACAATAATGGAAATTCCAAGATATCTGAGAAAATACAAGCCACTTTATGAGCTGGATCCGCGCGAAGCTGCCAAGCGCTGCTTCGCCAATGCAAGGTACGGTCTGTTTCTTCATTACGGACTTTACTCATTGCTCGGTCGCCACGAATGGGTGCAGCTGAATGAACGCATCCCGGTGACGGAGTACGCCAGACTGACCGATCAATTCACCGCTGAGAGATTCGATGCCGAGGCGATTGTAGAACTGGCGCTCGACGCCGGCATGTCTTATATCAATCTAACCACGCGTCACCACGAGAGTTTTTGTCTGTTCAAGACAGGGCAGACAGATTTCAACAGCGTTAATTCCCCTTGCGGCCGTGATCTTGTCCATGAACTGGCAGCGGCGTGTGATGAGGCGGGGCTGGCACTGCATTTGTACTACTCGCACGGTCGCGATTGGAAGCATCCGCACGCGCCGAATAACGATGCTTGGGGTGGGAAGGCGCGGCCGGAATATGAACCGCCTGAACCTGCCTATGCTTACGGCGATGAACATGATTTGAGCCACTACCTGCAATTCATGAAAGACCAGATCACCGAACTGCTGATGCAATACAACCACCCAATCGCAAGTATTTGGCTCGACGGTATTGCTGTACCGCTTTCACGCCAGGATGGCGCTGAACTCATGCGATGCCAAGACCTCTACGACCATATCCATTCCCTGTCCCCCTACACACTCGTGTCTTACAAGCAAGGCCTGACCGACACTGAAGACTTCTTTGCCCCAGAACATCGCGGCGTTGATAAACCAGGCAGGACTGTTGAGATTTGCACGACCATGTGCCCGCATTCATGGGGGTATTGTGCTGACAGGAAGGGGACGCATCTTGATGCGGATCAGGTGTGGCAGAAACTGCGCGAAGCAGGGACGCTTGGCTGCAATCTACTGTTGAATACCGGACTGTTACCCGACGGATCACTTGATCTTGAAGATGTTGCTGTTCTGAAGGAAGTTGGACTACGCATTCGTGAACAAGGATATCCTGGAATGCAGAACAAGCCGGATGCAGGCGACGGCTTATAGCCGCGCCTGCATCCGCGACGATCTACGAAAGAATCCATGAAGACGCAAGTTGAGTTTCGTTCATTGAAGTTCCCGCCCTACGAGGGCGAAGAGGACGAAATCAATCCCGGCTTCCCTTACTGAGTATCTCGCTCGGAAACTCGATGAGCGAGGCATCGGAACCCTGATGTTGCAAAAATCGCAGAAGTTTTCCTGGCAAGGCGGACCCAAAACCGGCGCGGCGATAGTACTGGAGTACGTGAGCGAGCCGGTTGCAGGGCCAACACCGCCACGGCGGGCTTGTGCGATTTAGCGTCCTGGCAAACCCCATTTATTGTGAGGTTTTGAAAATTGCCAATAATTTTCAAACGCTCATGGACAAGAGTAGCTTACATGCCTTTTGCCAGAACGCGTTTGCAACGTTAGGGGGAACTGGAGATATGGCGATCGAGGACTGGGATGCTACCTGCCGATCCGGAATGAAGCCTTTCTCCTCGCACTTTGCTGCGGCCACCAGAATGGCGATGATGATCAATTCTTGGTATTCACCGATCCGAGCACGCCGAAAGTGGAAAAGGTCTTTCGAAGCTACTCCTCAGCTTACTCGCTTATTGGAAGCGCTTCGACTGATTCTTGATGCCGACCCGGACATTCGAGAGGTTGTCTGGAGCGCTCCACACTGAAAGGCAAATACACAGACTCGGCAGGCAACGAGGGCCATCACGGCGCGAGTCGAGGTTTTTGGATATTCTGAGAGCATAAGGCACTGTCACATTACCTGCCGGCCCTCGCACGTACGCTCCACGCTTCGGGAAAGAAAAAATTCCAGTTGGCCGACAGGGATAAGGAGATAAGATCAGTGGAATGGTCGGAGTCATAAAGCGAGGTCTTCGGGAACCAAAATCCTCCAGTCGTGAGTGGGTGAAGGCGACACCGGCGGAACGTCTTCGGGCCGTGGTCCGAACGCGAGTAGGGCCGGGAGGATACGGTTGTCAGCTACGGGATTTGATTATGCCGAGAGGCGGCGCAACTCCGCCAGGGCCGTTTCCGCCTGCTCGGCGTCGAGCCGGATGAAGACCTCCTGAATACCCCGGGAGGTTTGGATAACCCCTTTGCATCCGCCGGGGACGCGACGTTGGATCTTGAGGGAGGCCGTGCGGGAGCGGGGGTCGAGGGATTTGCCGCCCACCGATTGGCCGATGATGACCGCCTTGACTCCGGGCACGGCACGGATGCGCGCGATCGCCCGCGCGCCCTCTTTGTCCGTCGTTCTGTGTCTGCCGCGTGTGGTCATGGTCTTTGTGGCGCGGGGCAGGCAGTCCGGCACCCGCGAAGTTATTTAAGCCGCCTTTGGGGCATCGTGCAACTCGATTCCCGCAGCCAACTTCCGTTTGCATGCTCCCGCGAATCATGATTTCTTGTTGGGCATGGAGGCGGACAACCCTGCGTACGATTTTTATACTCATCGCCGCGAGCGGACCGGGGCTTGCCGGGAGGATCGAATGCGGTAGACGAAAGGTGCGTAGTTTCATGGACGAGTTGGGGGAAAGGGATGAAGCGGGGACGGAAGGGGACATTTTCCTCGTTCCGCCGTCGGATCTGTTCAACGCGTTTCTGGAGCAGACTCCGGATCGCTTGTACATCAAGGATCACCAGAGCCGGTTCGTGCGGGTGAGTCGGACGATGCTCGATGTTTTCGGGCTCGAATCCCAGGAGGATTTGATCGGCAAGACCGATTTCGATTTTTTCACCCAGGAACACGCCCAGCAGGCCTTCAACGACGAGCAGGAAATCCTGCGGACCGGGCGGCCGATCATTTCCAAGGAGGAAAAAGAAACCTGGCGGGACGGTACCGAAACCTGGGCTTCGAGCACCAAGGCGCCGCTCTTTCTCGTATCGGGCCGGATTGCCGGAGTGCTGGGGATTTCCCGGGATATCACCGAGCACCGCCGCAACGAACAGCGCGTTCTCGAACAGAACACGATTATGAACCGGGACATGGAGAGCGCCCGCAACGTGCAGGCGGTGATGATTCCGGGCGAAATCCCGCGCCACCCGGCGGTTGACACCTCCGTCTGGCTCCGGCCCATGGCGGCGGTGGGGGGCGACTGTGTCACCTATCCGGCCGACCCGGAAGGGCGCATGCTCTTTTTTATGGGGGATGTGGCCGGGCACAGCGTCAGCGCCGCCCTGTTCACGGTGCTGCTCAAGTACTTGGCCGACCGGCGCGGCGAACATTATACCGGAGATCCGGGGTATTTTCTCAACGAGGTGAACGGGGCACTCGATCGCCGGATTCCGGACGGTTTTGTAACCGGCCTCGCCGGTCACTTCGAGAAAACCGAATCCGGTGTCGATCTCGTGGTAGCCAACGCCGGGCATCCGGACTTGTTGGTGTTCCGGCGGCGCGAAGGGCGGGTGGAGCGAATCCACCTGAGCCCGGGCGCGGTCATGGGGCTGGGGTTGGAGGCCGCCTCGCCGGCGGACCGGATCCCGTTGCAGCCGGGCGACCGCCTTCTCGTGTTCACCGACGGCCTGGTGGAAGCCTACAACCCCGCCGGCGAGGAGTACGGCATCGAGCGTGTTCTCTCCAGCGCCCAATCCCTGGGCGATGGCAAACTCGGGGCCGCGCTGGAATCGTTGGCGGCGGCTTCGGCGCGACACCGCGAAGGCCTGGAGCAGCAGGACGATTTGACGATTCTCGGCTTCGATGTCAAGGAGTCGGGGAACCGAGACTGATATTCGCCGGACGGGGTGATCGATGTTTCGGACTGGACCTGCCCGAACCAGGAGACTTCTGTCTGGGTGGGGCAGGATCAAGGGCCCGCCCCGACCCAGCGTTGATTTTCGGTGGTTTGCCTATGTCCCTTTTCAAATTCACGCGTTGGTTCCGCGGATTGGAAGAATAGGTGAAGACCGAATCGGAAACAGCGAGTCACCTATTTCCGGATACGCCCTTGTCTCTGCGGCGGGCGGTCAGGTTGTTTAAATCGTCGATGACCGCGTAAAGACACGGAATGAGGACCATGGTGATCATCGAGGCGAAGATGAGGCCGAAAATGATGGCCTGGGCCATCGGGGCCAGGAACTCCTCCTGGCCGCGGGTGAGGAATGCCAGGCCGAAAAGGCCTCCGATGGTGGTGGCTGTGGTGAGAAGGATGGGACGAAACCGCACCCGGCCGCTGTGAATGATCGAGTGCCAGCGGATGTGGCCCCGGTGTACGTCCGCGGCCCCCGATCCCGCGGCGTCCGCGCGGCGTCGGTTGATGAAGTGGACGAACACCACGGAGTTGTTGACCACGATTCCCGAGAGCGCGATCGCGCCCATGATCGCCATGAGACCGAGAGGTTCGTTCATAAAAACCAGCCCGCCCAGCACGCCGATGATGCCGAACGGAATCACTGACATCACGATGAGAGGCTGGAGGAAGGTGTTGAAAATCACCGCCAGGATGACGTAGATTGTCAGGAGAGCAAGCATGGCGGCCAACCGCATGGCTTCGAGGCTGCGTTGGGTGTCCTCGTTTTCCCCGGCGAGGTTGAACCGGTGTCCGGGGTAATCTTCGGAAAATTCCGGTATCCATTCCTCAATGACGCGATTTGCCTCGCGGGAATTGATGATCCGGGTGTCCACATCGGCGGTGACGGTGATGACTCGCATCTGGTTGCGGCGGACGATGGTCGCCATACCCCGCCGCTGGCCGACGTCGGCCACCGATCCGAGAGGAACCGCTTCGTCGCGGTTGTTGATGAGGCGGAGGCCGAGGAGGC